>CALMXT010000212.1 GCA_937871125.1 uncultured Zoogloea sp.
TGCCCATCAACTGACGCAAGGCGCTGCTGGCTTCGTTGAGGGCCGAAGCCATCACATCCGCTTCGTGGCGACTGCCCGGATCGCAGGGCAACTGGCGGCCGAGCTCGCCCGCCGCCAGCGCGCCGATGCCCTCCACCACTGGCTCCAGCCGCCGCAGACTGATCCACACGTAGCCGCCGATGCCGGCCGTCAGGAGCAGCCCGAAGCCCAGGCTCAAGCCGACCAGCAGGTTGCGCAGCATGTCGCCGCTTTCGGTCAGCTCGGCGACATCGGCACTGCTGCCGACAATCCAGCCCAGTTCCTTCTGCTCTTTGAACATGGCGAGCTTGTCGACTTTCCGGCCTAGCGTGTCGCTCCACACATAGCGGTGGGAACCGTCGCGCTCCTCGACCTGACGCTCCAGCTCGGTCCGCACCGCCGTGGCATCCAGATCGGACAAACGCTTGCCTTCGTGCTCGGGGTGGATCAGAAAGCGGCTCTCCCGGGCATCGCCGCTGGGCAGGGCCACCACGTAGAAATAGCCACTGCGCCCGACGGACATGCGGCGCAGGCGCTCCTTGAGCATGGCGACGTTGTCATCCACGGCCATCCGCACGCTCATCCCGCCGATCACCTTTCCCTGGGCATCCATCAATGGCTTCGCGCCGAGAACATAGAGACGCCCATTGCGCTGCAGGGTGCCGGTATAGGTTTCCCCGCGCAGAAGGAGAGCCGCGTAAGGGTCCTTGACCTGATCCCCCACCCGGTACTTGCCTTCGGCGTTTTTCAGCAAGGTCGAGGCCCGATACAGCGCGTCGCCGTCGCGTACCAGCAAGGCGGCATCGACGTCGTTGCGCTTGCGATAGGCTTCGAGGAATTCCGCGTTGTTGTTGCCCTCCATATCGCCGAAGCGCAGGCGTGGCAGGCTTCTCGAGCCAGTGACGACGGGCTCGCCGACAGTCACCCGCCCCGGCAGTTCATGTTCGAGCAGGTTCAGCATGTCGCCGGCACGGGTTTTCAGGGACGACTGGGCGTAGTCGAGCATGGTCAGGACCAGATCGAGCTGGGTGCGCATGCCAAGCTCGGCCTGTTCCAAAGAATTCTGGCGGGACAGGTGTACGGTGATGGAAACCAGAATGCCGAATGCAAGGGCCACGGCAATCGCGATTCCGCCAAGAAGGCGCTGGGCGAGAGTAAATCGTTTGAACATGATGGCGTATTTCAGTTGGCTGGACGCTGCGGCGGACTTGGGGAAACGCCCCCAAGGACACACCGATTACGTCACCCGCGGCGAATTCTTTATGCGCCGCGGCGCCGAGCTAAACGCCTGCCGGCCCTTGCAACCAGCGCAACAGCGTGGCGAAGAGCACATCCGGGTCGACCGGTTTGGCGACAAAGTCGTTCATCCCCGCTTCAATGCATTTCGCCCGATCGGCGGCAAAGGCATTGGCGGTCATGGCCAGGATCGGCGTCGCCCGGCAGTTGGGCAGCTGGCGGATCTGCCGCGTCGCCTCCAGTCCGTCCATCCGCGGCATCCGCATGTCCATCAGGATCAGCGCGTAATCCTTACTGCGGGCCTTGTCGACGGCCTCGATACCGTCGGCGGCGGTTTCCACTGTCAGCTCCACCTCGCCGAGAAGATCGGCGGCGATCTCGCGATTGATCTCGTTATCCTCGACCAGAAGCACTGGCAAACCGGCGAAATCGCGGCGCAGCACGGCTTCGGCCGATTCGGAATCGTCCCCCGTCGGCCGCACCGACTTCCCCTTACGCAGACGCACCGTCAGCCAGAAGGTGCTGCCCACGCCGGGCTGGCTTTCGGCGCCGGTCTGGCCGCCCATCATATGCACCAGGCTGCGGGTAATCGCCAGACCGAGGCCGGTTCCGCCGTATTTGCGGGCGGTTGCGATGTCCGCCTGCTCGAAGCTGGAAAACAGCCGTGCAAGCGCCTCGGGCGCGATACCGATACCGGTATCGACCACTTCGAAGCTCAATAGCGCATCGTCCGGCCCGTCTTCGATCAAACGGGCCCGCAGGGTGACACTCCCGCTGGCGGTGAACTTGACCGCGTTGGTCGCGTAGTTGAGCAGCGCTTGCCTGAGACGCGTCGAATCGCCGATCAAGGTGCCGGGCAGATCGCCGGATTCGACGATCAACGCAATGCCCTGGGCGCGGGCCCGCTCGTCCAGCATCGACGCCACCCCGGCGAGCAACTCACCGACGTTCAGCGGCACCTCTTCGAGGATGAGCTTGCCGGCCTCGATCTTCGAGAGGTCGAGGATGTCGTTGATCATCGCCAGCAAATGCCGCGAGGCGTCCTGCAGGCGGTTGAGGTGTTCGGTCTGGCGCGGCGACAGCGGCTCGCGCCGCAGCAGTTTCACAATCCCGGCGATGGTATTCATCGGGGTACGGATCTCATGGCTCATGCTGGCCAGAAAATCCGACTTGGCCCGGTTGGCCGCCTCGGCCTCATCCTTGGCCTGCCGCAGCGCGGCATGGGCGCGCATCAGGCTTTTCTCGGCGCGCCGCCGACCGTTCATCTCGCGGGTCAGCTGGACGGTGCGGTTGGCCAGTTTGTCGTACATCGACATCACGGTATCGATCATCGCCCGGGTGGCGCCGGACATCTGCTCGTCGGCGATCTCCTTGGCCGCCTCTCGCGACGCGCCGCCACGCATGGCCAAGGCCGCCTTGGCCATGCGTTTGTCGGATTCGATGATGTGCAAAGCCAGCCAGTGGGTGAGGAAGCCGACAATGTCCTCGATCACCTGATCCAAGGGCTTGACCCCCTCTTCGGACTTCAGCCGCATCACCTCATCGACAAAGCCAGCATGACTGCAGGCATGGCCGACGGCCCAGGGATCGTCGCCGAAGACCTCGCGCCAGATGGCCTCTTCGAACTCGAAATGAACGACGGTGTAATCCCTCAGCCGATCGAAAATGTCGTTCAGGATCGGCACATCGGCCTGATGGGTCAGATGGCTGACCAGCAAGTTGAGCAAATCGACCAGCCGTCGGTGCTGGCTGTCGATTTCGGGAATACCCGTTTCGAAATTGGCGTTCCAGGGAAAAATCTCGATAGATTCAATCATTGCTCTCGTTCCACCGCGCCCGCGCGGCATATCAGTCGACCGACACGCAGCGCGCCTCGCGAATCCCGTTCGGCAACACCCTGCGCCACCGGTCGCCGTTTGTGGACAACAGGCGCGCTGACGCAATTGTATTTCCGGACGATCTCCCGCCTTCCACTATCCTGCATCCGGATTCGGTCGACGGGCCGGCCGCGTGGGTCGAAGCACCCGGACAACACGGCCTGCCGGTCAAAAACGGCACCCCACCGGCCAAACTTGAGCGTCGCCCGCCGGGGCCGCCATATCCGGCCACCGGCCGACGGGCCTGCGCGGAATCAGAGGGAAATATCAAGACTGGAAGCGGCTTCCCGAAGGCTGGCCAGCGCAACGGAAAAATCGAATCCGCGCACCGCGTCGGCGATCACCGGAAAACGATGGCCGAGACCCGCCCGCAGCAGGCGCTCATGGGTATCCAGGGTCTGGCAGCTGAGAAAATCGTCGTCAGCGAGTTGGCGAGCCAGATCGGTACACACCTCGACCAGCTTCTGCGGATCGACTTCGACCGGCGCGCTGTCGACATGCTCGACAGGCAGAATCCTGTCCAGCGCGGCGATAAGCTCCTGCAGGCGCCGCGCGATCTCGGCTTCCAGCGGAACGATGATCACCGCGGCGGCACGCCGGCGGATCGCCAATTCGAACTGCTCGGCCATCGCGCTCAGCGCATGAGCGCCGATCTGCGCAGCGAGTCCTTTCAGGGTGTGCGCCAGACGTTCCGCGGAAACCCAGTCGTCCTCGGCGATGGCGTCGGCCACATAATCGGAGAAGCACCGCTGGCCAGCGACGAATTTGGCGAGCAGCGCCATGTAAAGCGCTTCCCGCCCGAGCGCATTGCGTACCCCCGCGGCCACGTCGAGCCCGACAACGGCAGCCAGTTCAGCCGCCACGGCCGCTTCCGGAGACGGCTCGACGGCCGGCTTTGTCGGGACGTCGGACGCTGCGGGCAAGGGCCGGGAGCGCGGCTTGATCCAGTTCATCAATGTCGCCCAGAGGGCTGCCGGATCGATCGGTTTCGCCACGTGATCCTGCATCCCGACGGCGAGGCAGCGTTCCCGGTCGCCGCTCATCGCGTTGGCCGTCATCGCCACGACGGGAAGGCCGTCCAGACGGGCTTGCTTGCGGATCTCCCGGGCCGCGGTCAGGCCGTCCATCACCGGCATCTGCATGTCCATCAGCACCAGGTCGTAGTCGGCCCGCTCCAACATCTCGAGGGCGCGAAGACCGTTGTCGGCCACATCGACCGACAAGCCCGCCTGGATCAATATTTCGGTGGCCACCTGCTGATTGAGGTCATTGTCTTCGACCAGCAGAATGCGGGCGCCGGCAATCTGCGCCAGATCGGCGGCCGGCAACATCGGCCCGGCGGCGTGGCGGACCAGGCTCTCCGGCGGCTGGCCCGCTTCGCCAAGCAGACGCACCACGGTTTCGAAGAGCAGCGACGCCGTGACGGGCTTCATCAGTACGTCCCGCACGCCCGCACGCTCGGCAGACCCCAGCAGTTCGTCGCGCCCGTAGGCCGTCACGATGACCAGTTGCGGGCGGTGCGCCAGACCCAGTTCGCGGATGTCGTCGGCCGTGGAGATGCCGTCGCGCACGGGCATCTGCCAGTCGAGGAAAACCACCGCGTAAGGATCGCCGGAGAGATCCGCCCGGCTCAGTTCGTCCAGCGCGGCGGCGCCGGACGCCACGGCGCAAACCGTGAAACTCATCCGTCGCAACATCTCGCCCAGCACTTCCCGGGCATGGGCATTGTCGTCCACCACCAGCATCCGCCGCCCGAGCAGTTCGGCCCGTGGCACGAAGTGCCGCGCCAGCACTTCGCCGCAGCCCAGGCGGGCAGTGAACCAGAAGGTGGAACCGACGCCCGGCTCGCTCTCCACGCCCACTTCGCCGCCCATCAGCTCGGCCAGACGCTTGGAGATCACCAGCCCCAGACCCGTGCCGCCATATTTGCGGGTGGTCGAGCTGTCGGCCTGCTCGAAACTTCGGAACAGCCGGCTACGGGCATCTTCAGCGATGCCGATGCCGGTATCGCTGACCGACAGCCGCAGCAGGACTTCGTCGTCGATCGGCGCGGCCAGCCCAACCCGGATCGACACTTCGCCCCGCTCGGTGAACTTGACCGCGTTGTTGGCGAAGTTGATCAGCACCTGCCCAAGCCGCAGCGGATCGCCGATCAGGTCGTTGGGCACCCCGTCGTCCACCTCGACGATCAGCTCCAGCCCTTTGGCCGCGGTCTTCTCGGCAATCAGCCCGGTGACATTGTCGAGCACCCGGTCCAGCGCAAAGGGAATGTGCTCGACAACCAGCTTGCCGGCCTCGATCTTCGAGATGTCGAGAATGTCGTTGATGATGCCGAGCAGGTGTTGGCTGGCGCGCTGGATCTTGTCCAGGTAATCGCGCTGCCGCTCGGTCAGATCGGTACGCAGGGCCAGATAGGCCATGCCGACGATGGCATTCATCGGCGTGCGGATCTCATGGCTCATGTTGGCGAGGAAGTCCGACTTCATCCGCAGGGCATCCTCGGCCAGTTCGCGCGCCATCCGCATCTCCTCGCTGGCGACACGTTCGACAGTAATGTCCTCGATGATGCCAACCTCGCCCTTTTCCGGGCAGGCCGGATCGATCGCCCGGCTGGAAATCCGGGCCCAGAACGGGCTGCCGTCCTGGCGCCGGAAAAGCTGCTCCCAGACGTGGGTTTCGCCCCGCTGGATCACCGCCCTGATGGCTTCTCCGCTGGTCCGCCATTCCTCGTCGTTGCGAAACCAGATGCGGGTCGGCTGGCCGCTCAGAGCCCCCGGCGGATAGCCGAAAATCTCGTCCAGACGGGGGTTGCCGCGCACCACGATGCGATTCCGGATCAACGCGATACCGGCGCCGGCGGACTGGAAGACGGCCTGCTGTTCGGCCATCGCGGCCTCGAGATCGGCCGTGCGCAGCGCCACCTCCTGTTCCAAGTGCTCGCGGTAGCGCGCCCGATCCAGTTCCGCCTGCTCCCGGTCGGTGATGTCGCGGGATAGGACGATGAAACGCGGCGCCCCGCCGGGCTCGACCCGCAGACGCGTAACGGAAAGTTCGAACCAGTGGGCCGCCCCGGCGACATCGAGCGAGATCGTGCGGCCGTAGTCGCTCCCGGCCCGCTCCGCGGCGGCCAGCGCTTCGAGGATGGTGCCGGCCGCCGCAGCGGGCAGCATCTCCTGCACGCTGCGCCCCGCCAGCTCGCCCTTCGGCGCCGCCAGCAAATCGCTGCGGCTGGCGCGCACGTCAATGTAACGGCCGTCCGCATCCAGTTCGAAAAACAGGTCGGGCAGCGCTTCAAGGGTTGCGACCAGGCGATCGCGGGCCTTCTCCGCATCGCGCCGGGCCGCCTCGACTTCGCCGAGCGCCTGCTGCAGCGCAGCGGTCCGGGCATTCACACGGCGGCTCAGGCTGCGGTTCCAGGCCAGCAGCACGACCACGACGCCCAGCAATATCAAGGCGCCATAGCCGATCTTGCGCAGGATCGGCGGTGCGATCGACGGCGCACCGAACCATTTCTCGTCGATGGCCGCATTCTCGGCCGGCCTGATGCGGGCAAAGCCGTCGGCGACGATGCGCTGCAGTTCGCCGTTGCCCTTGCGCACGGCCCATTGAAAATGGCTGGTGTAGATCGGCGCGGTATGCCGGAAGTCGGAAAGACCGGCGCGTTCGAGAAAATACTCGGCCGGGCGTTGGTTCATGCAGAACACCCGCACGTCCTTGCTGGCGGCGGCGTCGATGAGGGCGGCGTAGCTGGGATAGAAGCGAAAATTGTCCGACCCCTGGGCGCGGAGCTTTTCGACGCAGATGTCGCCGCGCTTCACGCCGATCGCAAAACCCTTGCTCGACGGGACGTCGACGATGCCCGAAATGCTTTCATGGAAGAACAGCATCACGTCGAGATCGGCATAGGGCTCGGAGAAGTCGTAGATTTTTTCCCGCGCCGGGGTGCGCGAAATGGTGTCGATGACGTCGGCCCCGCCGGCAATCATGGTTTCCTGGGCCTTGCCCCAGTCCATGCCCTTGAGTTCGACGGTAATGCCGGTATGGGCCTGCCAGAGCATCCAGCGGTCCTTCAAGACGCCCTGCAGCGCGCCGTTGGCGTCGCGCATGGAAAACGGCGGAAAGTTGTCGTCCAGAACGACGGTGATCGAGCGCGGCGCGTCCCCCTTCGCCTCGTCGGCGGCAGGCGCGGCTGCCGCGACAATCCAGATCAGAAGCATACCGACGAGGCGGAGCAGGAGTGCTTTGTGCATGGGGGTTCTCCGTCAGTTCGGCGCGGGCCAATCCGACATGGCGGCATGAAGAATCTGCACGGCCTGGTCGAAGTCGAAATCTTCGATCTGCCGGGAAAACGTCGCCGCCCGTGCGCCCAGCGCGGTATTGAGGAGCGCGGCATGACGGGTGTAGATCGCGGCGCTGTTCAGGTCGTAATCCAGCAGCGCGGCTTCGAGCTGGGCCGCCACCTCCCGAACCCGGAGCCAATCCGTAGCCTGCCCGGCAGGCAGCGCGGCCGGCGCGGCTTCCGCGGGGAGGACCAGACGCAAGGCCCGGCACAAGGCGTCGTAACTCGCTTGCAGCGCCTGCGCCTGGGCCATCAGCGCCTCGGGCGCGGCCGGCCCGGTGTCCGCCAGTTCGGCCTCCAGCGCCGCGGCGGCGCTCATCAGCTTCCGTGCGCCGACAGTGCCGGCGGTGCCTTTGAGCGTGTGGGCGATCCGACGGGCGGTGGCGATATCCGCCTCGGCAAGCGCCGCGCGCAGGCGGGCCGGCAGATCGTTGTCCGCAAACTGGCGCAGCAGGCGCGCATAGGCGGCCATTCGGCCCCGCGTCACGGTCAGTCCGGCCGCCACGTTGAGGCCGTCGATCAAGTCGAGCTGGATCCTCAGGGCCGCCTCTCCGGCGGCATCCGGCGCCTCCGCTGCAGGCACGGAGGATTCGATGGCCGTCGCACGGCCGACGCCGGATTGCGGCGCCGGAGCCCGTGCCGGCAACCAGTTCAGCAGGCTGCGGTAGAGCGCCTCCGGCTCGACCGGCTTGGCCACGTGGTCGTTCATCCCGGCCTCGTGGCAGCGCCGACGGTCCTCTTCGAAAGCGTTGGCGGTCATCGCGAGGATGGGCGTGGTGGCATGGCGCGGCATGGCGCGGATCAGCCGGGTCGCTGCAAGCCCGTCCACGACCGGCATCTGGACATCCATCAGGATGAGCTCGTAGGCCGTCTCCCGTGCCTTGTCCACCGCCACCTGCCCGTCCTCGGCCACATCCACCTCGATGCCGACATCGGTCAGCAGGTCGCAGGCGACTTCCTGGTTGATCGCGTTGTCCTCAACCAGCAACACCCGCGCACCGCCGCGCTGACGCAGCGCCGCTTCGGCCTCGCCGACCACCCGTCGCAGACCGGCGCGCTGGCGGCCGGACAGGGTGTTCTGCACCACCTCCAGAAGTTGCGACGGCGACACGGGCTTGGCCAACACATCGAAATAGCCGGCGAGGGAAAGGGCGTTGGGCGGCAGGGCTTCCGGGTAGGACGTGACCAGCAGGCTCGCCGGACTCCGCGACAAGGGCATCGCCAGCAGCCGACGCCCGACTTCGAGGCCGTCGAGGCCGGGCATCTGCCAATCGACCAGAAGCAGGTCGTAGGGCAGACCGGTGGCGTCCGCTTCGGCAACCCGCTCCAGGGCCGCCCCGCCGTCGGCCACCGAATCCACCGCCATGAGCAGCCGGGTGAGCATGGCGACCAAGGATTCGCGCGCCTCGGGCAGATCGTCCACCACCAGCGCGCGCAGTCCGCGGGTGTCGACCTCGAACTTGGGCGGACGGGCATCGGCACTGCAACGGGAGAACGGAACTTCGATCCAGAAAGTGCTGCCGTTCCCGATTGCGCTGTCGACGCCGATCCGGCCGCCCATCAGCTCGACCAGACGCCGCGAGATCGCCAGTCCGAGCCCGGTCCCACCGAATTTGCGGGTGATCGAGGTATCGGCCTGCCTGAAGCTCTGGAACAGTTCGCCCTGTTGTTCCGGCGTGAGGCCGATGCCGCTATCGCACACCTCGAAGCGCACCCGCAGCTTCGTATCCTCGGCCTGCACCACCTCCGCCCGCAGCGCGATGCTGCCGCTCGCGGTGAATTTGACGGCGTTTCCGGCGAAGTTGAGCAGGATCTGCTGCAGACGCAGCCCGTCGCCGTGAAGCATGGCCGGAATGCCGCGCATATCGACCACCAACTCGATCTGCTTGGCCTCGGCCTTGTCGCGGATCAGTGCGATGACGTTGCCGACGACCCGCTCGACTTCGAAGTCGGTGAATTCGAGCTCCAGCTTGCCGGCCTCGATCTTCGAAAGGTCGAGAATGTCGTTGATGAGGTTGAGCAGATGGTGGGCGGCCGCGCCGATCTTGGCCAGCCGGTCGGCGTGCCGGGCGTCGTCGATCTCGCGACTGAGCAGATGGGTGAGCCCGATGATGGCGTTCATCGGCGTGCGGATCTCGTGGCTCATGTTGGCGAGGAATTCGCTCTTGCTGCGGCTGGCCGCTTCGGCCGCCTGCATGGCGACGATGACTTCGGCGTTGCGCTCGGTGACGAGTTGTTCGAGGTGGTCGCGATGGCGCGTCAGTTCTTCGCCGATCCTCTTCTGCTCGGTGATGTCGTCCTTGATGGCGACGTAATGGGTGATGTTGCCGTCGGGCTGGCGCAGCGGAGTGATGCTCACCGCCTCGATGCGCTCCTCGCCGGAGCGAGTACGGTTGACCAGCTCGCCCCGCCAGTTGTGGCCGGCAGTGAGATCGGCCCACATGGCCTGATAGGTTTCCGGGGGCGTTTTGCCCGACTTGAGAATGCGCGGATTGCTGCCGATGACCTCGCTGCGGGCGTAGCCGCTCTGCTGCACGAAGGCGTCGTTTACGTATTCGATGCGGCCCGCAAGGTCGGTCACGACGACCGAAGTCGGTGTCTGCTCGACGACCAGCGACAGCTTGCGCAGCGCCCCCTGTGCCTCCTCCCGCGCCTGGGCGGTGCGATGAAAGGCGAGCACCGCCTGGGCCAGGCTGCGCAAGACGCTGCGGGGATTCCTGCCGATGGCCTCCACCAGCGGCAGCGACGGCGGATCGACCTCGCCGTCGGCAAGGGACTTCAGCGCCGAAGCGATGCCGTTGAGACGCCGCGTCATCCAGAAGACGTACAGAAACCAGCTCGCGATCAGCGCCGTCACCATCAGCCCGCCGACCATCGCGATGCGGATGGCGTGCCGCTCCAGGAACTGCGCCTGGTTTTCTCCCCGCGCCGCGGCACCGGCGGAGACGGCCGTCGCGATGGCGTGGGTGTGCTCGGACAGGGCGACGTAGCTGCTGGCCGCCTGATAGGCCTGGCGCATGGCACCCTTCGGGTCGATGGCGGCGAGGTCCGTCGCGGAAACGATCAGGTTGCGGTAAGCATCGAAATCGGCCTGGACGCCCCCTTCCACGGCGCCCGCCCCGGCGGCCGACTGCAGGACCGGCAAGTCTTCGGCAAGCCGGGCAAGGCGGTTCACCACTTCGGAATGCACGCGATAGACATCGCTTTCGTCGAGCCGGCCTTTGCCGGCCTGTTCGAGCGTCGAGGTGACGCGGCGCTGGATCGAGGCGATCTCCTGGTTGAAACGCGTCGCCACCCCGACCCGATACATGTCGTCGGCCTGCTGGACGCTCGCTGCCCGCTGGGTTTGGCGCAGGCTTTGCAGGGAGCCCAGGTTGAGCAGGCCGGCAACCGCAACGACCACCGCGACCGGCACAAAAAATATCAGCTGAAAGCGCAGCAGGCGGGGCGGGGAATGCGTCATGGGGGCGTTCAGCGCAGGAGTTCGGGCCACTGGAGCGGCGCGATGCTGGCAACGTACTCGAAGCCGCCCGCCCCCTTAGGACGGAAGACGACCATCGTGGCCTCCCGTGGGAAATAACCGATCAGATCCATCAGATTGGGCGCATGGGCCACCAGCACCCGGTTGCTGCCGGGCGGAACCGGCGCTGCAAGCAGACGCCGGGTGTTGGCGATGATCGGCGCCTTCTGGACGTCGGTCAGGTTGGCCGTGTACATCAGGTTCATGTCGACGATGGCCGCCTGACCGGGAAAAGCCACGGCCACCGTATCCAGGACGCGGCACAGCGGACTGATGCGGATTTCGCCAACCGGAATGCGGGCCTTGCGGATGGCCTCGCCGACCCGCGCGGCGACATCGCGTCCCTCATCGTTCAGCGGACGCTGGGTGGCGCAGTCGTTGAGATCGACCTCCGGCACCCGGTCGGCGCGGGTGTTGTCGGTGTTGCCGTGGCGCAGATACAGCACGAATCCGCCGGCGCGCAGGCTCCGGATGGTTTCCGGCGTAGCGGCGATCTCGACGAACTTCCCGGTCCCGGATTCTGCTTCCGCCGTCACGGGCAGCAGCGCGCCATACAGCGCGATGACTGCAACCGCCAACCGACGGAGGAGGATGCCCGGCATTACGCGGCCTTGGGAGCTTCCGGTTCGGGATCGGCAAAACGGCTGGCGATGTCGGCAAACCGTTCGCGACACGCCATGAAGGCGTCGACCACGTCGGGATCGAAATGCTTGCCGCGCCCTTCGCAGATGATCCGTGTGGTCTCGTCGAGGCTGAAGGGCTGCTTGTAAACCCGGCGCGTCATCAGCGCATCGAACACATCCGCCAGCGCCATCAGCCGCGCCGAAACGGGAATCGCGTCGCCGACCAAACCGGCGGGATAGCCGCTGCCATCCCATTTTTCGTGGTGACCGACCGCAATTTCCTTGGCGACCTCGAGAAATCCGAAGGCCTTCGCAGCCCGTTCGGCGGCCTCGGCATCGGCGCAGGCCGCGATGGCCTGGACCATGGCCTTGTTGATGGCATCTGCACCGATGGTGGCATGGGATTTCATGACATCGAACTCCTCGGCGGTCAGGCGGCCGGGCTTGAGCAGGATGCTGTCCGGCACGCCGACCTTGCCGACGTCGTGGAGCGGCGCGGCCTTGACGATCATCCCGAGATTCTCGCCCGCCAGAGCATCCCGAAAACGGTCGTGGCTCTCCAGATGGCGGGCAAGCAGCTCGACATAGGTTTGCGTGCGCACGATGTGCAGACCGGTTTCGTTGTCGCGCGCCTCCGAAAGGCAGGCCAGCGCCCGCACGCTCAAGTCCTGGATCAGCAGGTTCTCGCTCATCCGCCGCGCCACCTCCCGCTCCAGCCATTCGTTTTCGAACGCCAGGCGGTCGCGGGCC
Source organism: uncultured Zoogloea sp. (assembly GCA_937871125.1). Lineage (GTDB taxonomy): Bacteria > Pseudomonadota > Gammaproteobacteria > Burkholderiales > Rhodocyclaceae > Zoogloea. The sequence continues at coordinate 12,364 of CALMXT010000212.1, forward strand.
TGCTTGAGTTCGAGGTGGGTATGCACGCGCGCCAACACGATGGCCGGGTTGATCGGCTTGGTGATGTAGTCCACCGCCCCCAGTTCCAGTCCGCGCTCCTCGCTTTCGGCGTCGTGCATGGCGGTCACGAAGATCACCGGGATGTCCGCGGTGGCGGGGTCGGCGCGCAGGCGCTGCATGACAACGTAGCCGTCCATCTCCGGCATCATCACGTCGAGCAGGATCAGGTCGGGACGCGGCTGCAGGCCGGCCGCCCGCAACGCCCGCTCGCCGGAGTTCGCCGCCCGGACGCGGTAAGAGGGCTGCAGAAGCTCGCCCAGGATCGTCAGATTTTGCGGCGTGTCATCGACGATCAGGATGGTCTGCTTCTCCAACCCCCCTGCTCGCACATCGCCGCGTGTTGCAATGGTCATTAAGGAACACCTCAAACGGGTAAACAGGCTGCCGATCCCGCGGACGCCCCGGAAAGACCGGTCGGACATCGCACCGGCGACACACCCACGCGCCAGCCCCTCCAGATCGCAACGGGGCCGCACAACCCGCGGCAACGCACCGCCAAAGCGGATGCTAGCCACATCGGCGCTGTAAACGGCAGTTCCCCCACCAACCTTTAGTTTCCGGCGGCGACGCGAATTCCGGCACAGCCTCGCCGGGAAAAGGCTAAAGAACCGGTCATGCCCGCCGACATTTCCACGACTATTACTTTTTATATAGACGCACGCGTCCCATCCGACCCTCGGGCTCAATCATGAAATCGATCAGCCGTCTTTCCCTCAGCCATCAATTCGTGGGCGCCTCGGTACTTCTCGGGGGGCTGGTCATCCTTGGCCTTGCCCTTTTTGTATCGTCCTACACCTACCGGCTAACGCTGGAACAAGCCCAGCGGGAACTCAAGGGTCAGGTGCACAGCATGCGCAGGACCATCGATACGGCTCACGAGATCAGCGTAGACCTGACCGACAAGGTGTCGGCGATACTGGCCGCGAATTTCCCGGAGCCCTTCACCCTTTATCCGGAAAAAACCGTGAAGGTCGGCGAAACCGACGCGCCTTTGCTGGAATACCACGGCAAAGCCATCAATCTCGACTTTACGGTCGTCGATGAATTCGCCAAGACGACCGGCGGCGTCGCCACCGTATTCGCCCTTCACAACGACGACTTCATCCGGATCTCCACGTCCCTCAAGAACGAATCCGGATCGCGAGCCATCGGCACCGTGCTTGGCGCCAACCACCCCGCCCGCACCAAGCTGCTGGCCGGTGAAAGTTATCTCGGCGTTGCCAAGCTTTTCGGACGTCAATACATGACCAAATACATGCCGGCGCGGGACAAGAACGGCAAGGTTGTCGGCGCGCTTTTTGTCGGCTTCGATCTCTCCCCGGCGTTTGCCAGCCTCAAGGACACCGTGGGCGACATCAAATTTGGAACCACGGGTTACGCCTTTGTCTTCCGGACCAAGGGGCAGGAGAAAGGCCTGATGCTGTTTCACCCCTTGCTGGCGGGCAAGAGCACCGAAGAGATCATCGACGCCGAAGGCAAACAGCCGTTTTCAAAGATGACCGAAGCCGCGGCGGGCACCATCACTTACCCCTGGAAAGACGAGCATGGCAACGCGAGGGTCAAGCTGGCCCTTTATGAGCACACCGACAGCCTGGGAGGTCTTGTCGTCGCCGGCGGTGGCTATATGGAGGATTTCACCGGAGAAAGCACCTTCCTGCGCAACGTCATCCTCACCGCGTCGGCCGTGGCCGCCTTGGTGCTGGCGAGCCTGCTCTATCTCTTCATCAACCGCCAGTTGCGGCCGGTCGGGGCGATCGTGAAAGTACTGAATCAGATCGGTTCCGGCGATCTTACGGCACGGGTCAATTGCACCGCCGGCAGCGCCGGCACCCGCAACGAACTCCATGTCGTGGCCGCAAGCATCGACGCAACCGCCCGGAACATCCTCACCCTGATCACCGAACTGCGCACGGATGCCCGCGAAGTCGAGCAGACCGCCTCCACGCTTTCAAGGACGGCCGGGGTTCTCGCAACCACGGCGACCACCCAGAACGACGCGGCCTCCTCGATGGCGGCGGGCATCGAGGAAATGGCGGTCAGCATCAACCACCTCAGCGACAATGCCCAGAACGCCGACAACGCCACCCGGAAAACCCGCCAACTCGCAACGCTGGGCCGAAATGCAGCCCAGGATGTGATGGCCCAGATGACGCAGATCGCAAACGCGGTGTCGGACGCAGCCGCGCGCATCGAGCAGCTGGGCGACGCATCTCAGCGCATCTCCACCGTCGTCTCGGTGATCAAGGACGTTGCCGACCAGACCAACCTGCTCGCCCTCAACGCCGCCATCGAAGCGGCCAGAGCCGGCGAACAGGGTCGCGGCTTCGCCGTTGTCGCGGACGAAGTCCGCAAGCTGGCGGAACGTACCAGTATCTCGACCCAGGAAATCGCCTCCGTGGTGGGATCGATCCAGAGCGGCGCGGCCGAAGCGGTACGCGGCATGCAGTCGGCCCGGAACCAGGTCAGCGACGGCGTCGCAAAAGTCGAAGCCTCGGGCAAGGCCATGGCGGACATCGAAGCCGGCGCAGCAGAGGTCGCCTCCATCGCCGCCGAAATGTCCGACGCCTTGCGCGAGCAGGCCTCGGCAAGCAACAGCATCGGCAAGGAAGTCGAGCGGATCAGCCTGCTGTCCGACGAAAACGATGCATCGGCGCATAACGCCTCGCAAGCGGCCGATACCCTCGAACAGCTATCGACAAAAATGTCGGCGGCCGTCGGCAAATTCCGGATCGCCGTCTGATCGGATTTGCCCGCCCGACCGGCA
>CALMXT010000213.1 GCA_937871125.1 uncultured Zoogloea sp.
GCGGGACAGGTTGTCGAGCCAGATTTGCTGGCCTGCGGCACGGGCGGCTTGGATGGGGTTCATGGATTCGGGCGTCGGGCTGCGCTGGGTGGGGGATGAATCTACGATTCTCGCGGAATATCCCGCCGGATGAAAGCGATGGAATTCACCGCGGCGGCCAGTGGATTTCGAAGTGGCCCGGCGGGCCGCTGGGGCGGGCGGCACCGCCGGCGATGGCCGGCAGGCGGCCGAGAAATTCCGGGTCGCCGCTGAGGGTGCCGTCGAAGCGCGGCATCTGGCCGAAGGGGGCAAGCCCCTGACCGTTGGCGACGACTGCGCCGCTGAGGGTTTGCAGAGTGTAGCTCAGGTTGCCGGCGTCTGCGGCGATGCGGATTTCGTAGTCGCCGAACTGGCGGCCGGGGAACAGGGCGGCGCGGGCGCCGCGCCACAGGAGGCGTGCTTCGCCGCTGCAGCGGCCGCTCGGCGGGCATTGCCAGTGGGGCGCTTCGAGGGTCAGGTCGCCCTGCCAGCCGGCGCGGGCGGCCGCATGAGGGAGCGGCGAGAGGGCGGCGTTGGCGGGAGCGTGGAGGGCCAGTTGCGCGACCGCGAGGCCGCCGGGGCCGGCTTCGACGCTGCCGAGCGGGCTGCCGCTGCTGCTGAACGACCAGCCGACGGCGAGCCGCGCGAGGGCCGCGGTGTCGAAATCCCAGGCGAGGGGCAGCCACGGGGTGAGGCTGCGTCCGCCGGCGTCGCGGCTGGCCAGGATGCCGCGACCGTGCCACAGGCTGCCCTCGGCCTGCTGCAGACGCAGGGCGCCGTCGGTGAAGTGGGCGAGAAGCCCGTCCACGATGGCTGCCGGCGCTTTGGCCAGCAGCAGGGCGAGGATGAGGGCGAGCAGAAGGAGAAGCTTGCGCATGGGGCTGAAGGGGAAAAGCGGCAGGGCTCAGCCCTCGCCGCTCGCCAGCACCGCATCGACCGTGGCGGCCGCGCCCTGACCTTGAACTTCCATCCGCACGACGCGCAGACCCAGGTCGGTCTGAAGGGCGGCGAGCCAGCCGACGAGATCGTCGAGACCGGCCTGCCCCTTGATCTGCAGACCGTCGCCGGCGAGCTGGATGGCGAGGCCCAGACCGCGGCTCTTGGCCGAGGCCTGGACGGTTTCGAGCAGGGCCGGGCCGTTGAGGCGGCGGGGCGCCGGTTGGGCGCGCAGGCGGGCGATTTCGGTGGCGGATTCCTGCACTTGTTCGAGTTGGGCTTCGGCGCGGGGCAGGCTGCGACCGAGGCGGCTCCGCTGGCCGTTGCTCCAGTCGAGAAGCGACAGCACCAGGGCCAGGCCGACGACTGCGCCGGCGGCGGCGAGGAGCTTGCGTTCGCGCGGGTTGCGGGCCTGCCAGGCGGCGGCGATCCGGGTGACCGGGCCGGGCTTGGCGGCGGATGGGGCGGTGACGGCGTTCATTGCAGATTCTCCCGGCGCAGCAGCAGGTGGGTGGTGGAGCCGTCCTGACGCAGGTTGGCGAGCAGCCCGCGGCTGGCGAGGAGGCCGACGACGGCTTCGGCGCGGGCGGCGGCGGGGCCGGCGAGGGTGAGGTCGAGGCGGCCTTCCTCGAAGCGCAGTGCGGCGACGCCGTCGACGGCGTCGGTGCCGAGGGCTTCGGTGGCCTGAGCCAGCAAGCTGAGTGCGTCGTCGTCGCGCAGGAGCCCATGACGGGCGCGTTCGAGGTTGAGTTGCTGGCGCATCTGGGCGGCGGGCGCCACCACCGGGGCGTTCGGAAAGCTGCTGCGGTAAATGCGTTCGATGCGCTCGCCGATCTGGCCGAGGCGGTGCTTCATCCACACGACCTCGCCGACGTTGGCCAGGAGCCAGACGGCCAGCGCGCCGCCGCCCAGGGCGAGGGCCGGCCGCAGTTTGAGCAGCCACGCGCTGCCGTTGTCGCGAAAGGCGAATTCGCCCTGGAGCAGATTGGTGGCCTTGCGGTCGGCGCCCTGCCACCACAGGTAGGGCGCGGCGACTTGCATCGGAATGGCGGTTTCGGCCTGCAGTGCGGCGAGGTCGGGCGTGGCGAGGCCCGGCGTGAGGCGGACGTCGATGCGGGTCGGCGCGAGGTTGGCGGCGCGGGCGGTGGCGGCCTGCTGGCTCAGCAGCGGGGCGAGGATGTCGCCGTCGACCGCGAGGCCGGCGTTGGGGCTGCTGCGCAGGATCGCACCGCTGGCGGAAAGGCTGAGTTGCCAGATGTCGCCGCCGGCCGGCGCCGTCTGCATCTCGGCGAGCACCCGGCGCGGCGGGCGGCCGATGGCGGTGAGTTGGGCGATCAGTTGGCGCAGGCGGTCGCGGGCGACCACCAGCACGCCGGCCAGATCGCGTTCGCCGTCGTCGGCGGGGCGGCGGTGGCTGAGGGTCAGGTGCTGGGTGTCCGGGTCCTTGAGCAGGCGGTCTTCCAGCGCGTAGGCCAGCAGGCGCGGCAGATCGCGGCGGGCGCCACGGGGCAGCGGCACTTCGAGCCACAGGCATTGGGGGCCGGTAAGGACGACTTCGCATTCGGCGGCGGCGGGCCAGTGGCGGGGCTCGGAATGGCCTTCGGAGACGGGCTGGCCGTCGTCGCCGAGCAGCACCCACGGGCAGTCGGGCCGGGTGGGCCATTGTTCGTCGATGGCGAGGAGGAGGCGGGTGCTCATAGTGGATTCACAGCAGTTTTTGCCAGACGATGGTGGGCCAGTTCTGGCTGCGGTCGAGCAGCACTTCCATGCGCACCATGGCGACGCCGTAGCGGGCGCGGCCGGTGGCCAGGAAGTGGCGGCTGGTGATGGCGATGCGGGCGGGATCGGGCTTCATGTCCGGCGAGGGCAGGCGGGCCTGGAAGTCGGCCACATCCTTGAACCAGGCGCGGCTGCGTTGCACGACCGTCACCCGCGCGGCGTCGAGGGACAGGCCCGGCACGACCGCGGCGAGCACTTCGGCCGGGGCGGTGTTGACATTGACCTTGCTGCCGGCGGGCAGGGTGGCGACGAAGGGCTTGAGCTGGGCGACCAGTTGCGGCGTGAAGCCGCGCACCTGAAGGAGTTCGCCGACGGCGACGAGGGGCGCGTTGGCGGGGCGCCGGGGCGGCGTCTGGGCGGCATACCAGGAGGATTCGGCGCCGCCCGGCAGGCGCGGGCTGTCGTCGCCGTCGAGCCAGTCGAGGAGGGCGGCGGTGAGGTTCTGGGCGTCGCCGTCGCCGATGCCGAGGATTGCCAGCAGGCGCTGGAATTGTTCGATCTCGACGATATCCGCGCCGTCGGCCGAGGCGAGGTTGTTGAGGTTGAGGCGGCCGGAGAGTTCCTGCAGTTCGCCGCTGACTTCGCCTTCCTCGACCGGGGTGGGCGGCACTTTGACGGCCCAGGCTTCGCCCAGGTGGTCGACGGTGCTGCTGCGGGCGTCTTCGGCCAGCACGTTGCGCGCCCAGTCCACGGCGCCGCGGGCGAGCTGGCGGGCCTGGGCCTGGTCGTGGCGGCCGGCGACGTGGTCCATGGCCACGCCGAGGTCGCTCACCGAGGCGGCGGCAAGGCCGGCCACGAGGGCAACGGTGAGCAGCGCGAGGATCACCGCGGCGCCGCGTTGGCTGGCAGGACGAAGGATGGGGTGGCGCGGCAGCATCAGCGAAGGGCGATCATGCGGGTGATGACGCCCACGTCGGGGAGGTCGAGTTCGAGGATGACGGCGTCGGGCAGCGGGTTGCGGTTGTCGCCGGGCGGCCAGGCGTCGAGCCGGGTGTTGTTGAGCAGGAAACGCCAGCGCAGATCGCGCACGTTGGTGAGCAGCGGTTCGACGGTGGGTTCGCCGAGGGCGTCGCGGCCGCTCCAGCGCAGCCAGTCGAGGCGGCCATCCACCAATCGGTAGCCGACCCGGCGCACGCCGCGGGTGTCGTCGAGGCGCAGGAACTGGAATTCCGGGCCGCCGCCGCTGGCCGCCCGGCCGAGGATCATCGGGGCAGCAGCCGGGCTGGCGGTGGTCTGGCCGTTTGGCAACCCGCCGGCGGGAACGCCCAGGGCGACGGGGGCGACCACCTGGATGAGGTCGGCGTCGATGCGCTGCATGCTGCGACCGATGGCGCGCCAGCGCTCGAAGTGTTCTTCGAGGCGGGCGCGGCTGTTGGCCACTTCGGCCAGCGCCCGGTAGGAGAGCACGCCGAGGATGGCGAAAATGGCCAGGGCGACCATCAGTTCGATGAGGGTCAGGCCGCGCTGGCGGGCGCTGCGGCTCATTGCAGCGGCCTCGCCACGTAGCCGGACAGGCGGGCGATGGCGTGATCGCCGGAGTCCGGGCCGAACACGCTGACATCCACGCGCCGGAACAGCGGATTGGCGGTGGTTTTGACTTCTTCGCGCCAGCGGTAGCTGCGTCCGGCCTGATCGGCGGTGCCTTCGTTGGCGCCGGCCGGAGGCCAGGCCTTGGTGGCGCGCAATTCGGCGAGACGGTTTTCGGCGACCCAGTCGCCGATCAGGCGCTCGCGCAGTTCGCCGGACGATTGGGCGGTGACGCCCATGGCGCGAAAGGCGGCGGTGAGCGCGATGGCCAGGATCGCCAGCGCAACGAGGGTCTCGAGCAGCGTGAAGCCGCGGTGGCGACGGCTCATGAGCGGGGCGCGCCCGGCATGTCGAGGATCACTTCGCCGTTGGCCTTGCCGGTGAAGCGGGCTTCGCCGTTGGGGGTGGCGACGCGGAGTTCGTATTCGGGCGCCTGACTGCCGAACTGCAGGCGCGGGACGCTGGCGTCGGGCTGGCCGTCGAGGCGCAGGCCGGCCCAGCCGAGGCCGCCGGGCAGGGCGCGTTCGTTGAACACCGGCGGGTCGATCAGCGGGCGCCAGTTGTCGTCCGGGTCGAGAGCGGAAAAGCGGTAGCCGTCGGGCAGGAATTCGATGGCGATGGGCCGGCCGCGCACGATGGCCCGGTCGGCGCTGGCTTCGAGCACGAGGCGCAGGCGTTTGAGCGCCTGATCGGCATCGCGCCCGCGCAGGCTGTCGAGGCCGATGCTGATTCCGGTGGCCATCACACCCATGATGACCAGCACCACCATGACTTCGATCAGGGTGAAGCCGGCGGCGCGGACGGGGGAGCGGCGGCGCATCGGGCGGGCGGAAAGGCTCAGAGGCTCCAGGAGCCGATGTCGGCGTCGAAGCCTTCGCCGCCCGAGAGGCCGTCGGCGCCGAAGCTCATCACGTCCACCTCGCTCTTGAGGCCGGGCATGACGTACTGGTAGGGCTTGCCCCACGGGTCCATCGGCAGCTTGTCGAGGTAGGACTTCCAGTTGTCCGGCACCGGCGCGGCGGTGGGCTTGACGACAAGGGCGGCAAGGCCCTGTTCGGCGGTGGGATAGCGGCGGTTGTCGAGCTTGTAGAGCTTGAGCGCCTGCATGATCGCCGAGATGTCCTGCTTGGCGGCGACCACGCGGGCTTCGTCCGGGCGGCTCATCACTTTGGGCACCACCAGCGCGGCGAGCACGCCGAGGATGACGATGACGACCATGACTTCGATCAGGGTGAAGCCGCGCGAGCGGCGGAGCGTGTTGAGCATGGAAGCTTCCTTATTTCATCAGGGTGTTGATTTCGATGATCGGCTGCATCACCGCCATCACGATCAGCAG
>CALMXT010000214.1 GCA_937871125.1 uncultured Zoogloea sp.
GACGACACCCCGATCATTCACGGCTCCGCCCTGAAGGCGCTCGAAGGCGATCAGTCCGAAATCGGCGAGCCGTCGATCTTCCGTCTGGCCGATGCGCTCGACAGCTACATCCCGACGCCTGAGCGTGCCGTGGATCAGCCGTTCCTGCTGCCGATCGAAGACGTCTTCTCGATCTCCGGTCGTGGCACCGTGGTGACCGGTCGTGTCGAACGTGGCGTCGTCAAGGTCGGCGAGGAAATCGAGATCGTCGGTATCGTTCCGACCGTCAAGACCACCTGTACCGGCGTGGAAATGTTCCGCAAGCTGCTGGACCAAGGTCAGGCGGGCGACAACGTGGGCATCCTGCTGCGCGGCACCAAGCGTGAAGACGTCGAGCGCGGCCAGGTGCTGTGCAAGCCGGGCTCCATCAAGCCGCACACCCACTTCACCGGCGAGGTGTATGTCCTCTCCAAGGAAGAAGGCGGCCGTCACACCCCGTTCTTCAACAACTACCGTCCGCAGTTCTATTTCCGTACCACGGACGTGACCGGCTCCATCAGTCTGCCGGAAGGTACCGAGATGGTGATGCCGGGTGACAACGTCTCCATGACGGTGAAGCTGATTGCACCGATCGCCATGGAAGAAGGTCTGCGCTTCGCCATCCGTGAAGGCGGTCGTACCGTCGGCGCCGGCGTGGTTGCCAAGGTTATCGAGTAATATTAGTCCGGGTGCGGCGCATGGGGTGCCGCACCGTCTGCTCTTTGGGAAACAAAATGCAAAACCAAAAGATCCGTATCCGCCTCAAGGCGTTTGACTACAAGCTTATCGATCAGTCTGCTCTTGAGATTGTGGATACCGCAAAGCGTACCGGTGCAGTCGTACGTGGCCCGGTGCCGCTTCCGACCCGCATTGAGCGTTTTGACCTGCTCCGTTCCCCGCACGTCAACAAGACTTCCCGCGACCAGTTCGAGATTCGTACCCATCTGCGTCTGATGGATATCGTCGATCCGACTGACAAGACTGTCGATGCGCTGATGAAGCTCGACCTTCCTGCTGGTGTTGACGTCGAAATCAAGCTGCAGTAACGCAAAACTATTGCGCTTCGAGCACAAGGGCCGATATAATCCGGCCCTTGTGCTTTCGGGCGCAGTTTGTATTGACAATCGGTCCTGGTCAATCGCAACCAGGGTAAGGAGAATAAAATGAGTCTAGGCCTTGTCGGGCGCAAGGTGGGCATGACTCGCATTTTTGCCGAGGATGGTCAATCCATTCCGGTAACTGTGCTGGATGTGTCCAATAACCGTGTGACCCAGATCAAATCGGCTGAAACGGATGGCTATTCGGCCGTTCAGGTGACCTTTGGTGTTCGGCGTGCCAGTCGTGTTAATAAGGCGGCTGCTGGACATCTCGCTAAGGCTGGTGTCGAAGCGGGTCATGTTTTCAAAGAATTTCGCGTTGACGCAGAGCGTCTGTCTTCTCTGAAGGCGGGCGATGTCGTTGGTGTGGACATTTTTGCTGTCGGGCAGAAGGTTGATGTGAGTGGTGTTTCGATCGGTAAGGGTTATGCCGGCACGATCAAGCGTCACAACTTTGCGTCTGGCCGTGCTACGCACGGCAACTCTCGTAGCCACAACGTCCCTGGTTCCATCGGTATGGCGCAGGATCCCGGTCGTGTTTTTCCGGGTAAGCGCATGACCGGTCATCTGGGTGCGGCGAAGTGCACGGTGCAAAACCTTGAAGTGGTTCGCGTGGATGTTGAGCGCGGGCTTTTGTTGATCAAGGGCGGTGTGCCTGGTCATGATGGCGGCGACGTGGTTGTTCGTCCGGCTGTCAAGGCCGGCAACTGACGGGAGGCGTGATGGAACTGAAGCTGTTGAATGAACAGGGTCAGGCATCTGCGACCCTCCAGGCGTCCGATGTGCTGTTTGGTCGTGAGTACAACGAAGCCCTGATTCACCAGGTGGTTGTTGCGTACATGGCCAATGCCCGCTCTGGAAATCGTGCTCAGAAGGGGCGTGACGAAGTTTCTCATACGACCCACAAGCCGTGGCGTCAAAAAGGTACGGGGCGTGCCCGTTCCGGTATGAGTTCGAGTCCGATCTGGCGTGGGGGCGGTCGTGCCTTCCCGAATTCGCCGGATGAGAATTTCTCCCATAAGCTGAATCGGAAGATGTATCGCGCTGGCGTGGCGGCTATTTTGTCGCAACTCGCCCGTGATGGTCGCCTGTCGGTGGTGGAAGGTTTTTCCGTTGAGGCGCCGAAAACCAAGCTGCTCGCCCAGAAGCTCAAGGGAATGGGGTTTGAGTCGGTTCTCGTGATCACGGATTCCTTTGACGAGAATCTTTACCTGTCGTCCCGCAATCTTCCGAATGTGCTCATTCTCGAAGTTAGCGAGGCTGATCCGGTTTCCCTGGTTCGCTTCCCGAATGTGCTGGTCACAAAGGGTGCGGTCGCCAAGATGGAGGAGATGTGGCAATGAGCGCATTCAAGGAAGAGCGTCTGATGCAGGTGCTGCTCGCTCCCCAGATCTCTGAGAAGGCGACGTATATCGCCGACAAGAACGAGCAGGTTGTTTTTCGTGTTGCCAGTGATGCGACGAAGCCGGAAGTTAAGGCTGCTGTCGAGCTTCTCTTCAAGGTTGAAGTGAAAGCTGTACAGGTTTCCAACGTCAAGGGCAAGGAAAAGCGTTTTGGCAAAATGACGGGGCGTCGCAAGGGCTGGAAAAAGGCCTATGTTTGCCTCAAGCCGGGCCAAGAAATCAACTTTGCGGCCGGGGAGTAAGGAAGATGGCACTCGTTAAAGTTAAGCCGACTTCTGCCGGTCGCCGTGCGGTTGTCAAGGTTGTTAGCTCGGGGCTGCACAAGGGCGCGCCGATCGCTTCGCTGGTTGAGAAGCAGTCCAAAACTGCTGGCCGCAACAACAACGGCCACATCACCACCCGCCACAAAGGCGGTGGTCATAAGCAGCACTATCGTGTAGTGGATTTCCGTCGCAACAAGGACGGCATCGTTGCAAAGGTTGAGCGCCTCGAGTACGACCCGAACCGCTCGGCAAACATTGCGCTGCTGTGTTACGCCGATGGTGAGCGCCGCTACATCATTGCCCCGAAGGGGCTGGTTGTTGGCCAGACGGTCGTGAGTGGTTCCGAAGCGCCGATCAAGTCGGGTAACGCTCTTCCGATCCGCAATATTCCCGTCGGTACGACGCTTCATTGCGTTGAAATGATCCCGGGTAAAGGGGCTCAGCTTGCTCGCGCTGCGGGTACGTCGGTTCAGTTGCTGGCTCGCGAAGGTATCTACGCGCAGGTTCGTTTGCGTTCCGGTGAGATCCGTCGTGTGCACATCGAATGTCGGGCGACGATTGGTGAAGTCGGTAATGAAGAGCACAGTCTGCGCAAGATCGGCAAGGCCGGTGCAAACCGTTGGCGCGGTATTCGCCCGACCGTTCGCGGCACGGCAATGAACCCTGTGGATCACCCGCACGGCGGTGGTGAAGGTCGTACTGGCGAAGGTCGTGTGCCTGTCAGTCCGTGGGGCCAGCCGACCAAGGGTTATCGTACCCGTAGCGTCAAGCGTACCGACTCGATGATTGTTCAGCGTCGGCACAAGCGATAAGAGGTAAGACATGGCACGTTCTATTAAGAAGGGCCCCTTTATCGACGCTCACCTTCTCAAGAAGGTTGACGCCGCTCGGGCTTCGAATGACAAGCGCCCGATCAAAACTTGGTCGCGCCGCTCCACTGTACTGCCGGATTTTGTAGGTCTGACGATCGCCGTCCATAACGGCCGTCAGCACATTCCGGTGTACGTTTCGGAAAACATGGTAGGCCACAAGCTCGGCGAATTCGCGCTGACCCGGACGTTCAAGGGTCACGCCGCCAGCAAGAAGGCCAAGCGCTAAGGAGATATGACGATGGAAACAAAAGCCATTCTCCGCGGCGTTCGCCTCTCGGAACAAAAGGGTCGTCTCGTTGCGGATCTGGTTCGTGGCAAGACTGTTGAGCAGGCACTGAACATCTTGGCGTTCAGCCCGAAAAAGGGCGCAAAGATCATCAAGAAAGTTGTCGAGTCGGCTATTGCAAATGCTGAGCACAACGATGGTGCCGATATCGATGCGCTTCGCGTCAAGACCATCTACGTTGAGCAAGGGACGACGCTGAAGCGCTTCACTGCTCGTGCGAAGGGTCGCGGCAATCGCATCAGCAAGCCGACCTGCCATATTTACGTGACGGTCGGAGAGTAAGGAGATCCCATGGGACAGAAAATCCACCCGACCGGCTTTCGCCTGGCGGTAACGCGTAACTGGGGTTCTCGCTGGTTTGCGACTGGTAGCGACTTTGCGACGATGCTCAACGAGGACCTCAAGGTCCGCGCGCACCTGAAGAAGAAGCTCGCCCACGCGTCAGTGAGTCGTGTCGTCATCGAGCGTCCGGCCAAGAACGCCCGGATTACCGTTTTCAGTGCCCGTCCGGGCGTTGTGATCGGCAAGAAGGGTGAGGACATCGAAAAGCTGAAGGCCGATCTTCAGGGAATCATGGGTGTTCCGGTTCATGTGAACATCGAAGAAGTTCGCAAGCCGGAAACCGATGCTCAGCTGATCGCCGACTCCATTGCACAGCAGCTCGTCAAGCGGATCATGTTCCGTCGGGCAATGAAGCGTGCGATGCAGAACGCCATGCGTCTTGGTGCTCAGGGCATCAAGATCATGAGTTCCGGTCGCTTGAACGGCGCTGAGATCGCCCGTACCGAGTGGTATCGCGAAGGTCGTGTGCCTCTTCATACTCTGCGTGCCGACATCGACTACGGTGTTTCGGAAGCGCACACCACCTATGGTGTCATCGGCATCAAGGTTTGGGTGTACAAGGGTGAAGCACTTGCCCGCAACGAGCAGCCTGCAGCGACGGAAAACGAAGGCGAAGCTCGCCGCGGTCGTCGCCGCAATGAGGGTGCCGACAGCAAGCCGGGTGCGAAGCGCCCAGCTCGCCGCACTGGCGGTGATCAGGCTGATGGTGCAAAACGGATCAAGAAAGAAGCAGGAGTGAATGATGCTGCAGCCGTCGAGAAGGAAGTATCGTAAGGAGCAGAAGGGCCGCAATAAGGGTCTCGCCACCCGCGGCGCCAAAGTAAGCTTTGGCGAGTACGGTCTGAAGGCGGTTGGGCGTGGTCGTCTGACTGCTCGCCAGATCGAATCTGCCCGTCGTGCAATGACACGCCACATTAAGCGTGGTGGTCGTATTTGGATTCGTGTATTCCCGGACAAGCCGATTTCGCAGAAGCCGGCAGAAGTTCGGATGGGTAACGGTAAGGGTAGCCCGGAATATTGGGTCGCCGAGATTCAGCCCGGCAAGGTTCTCT
>CALMXT010000215.1 GCA_937871125.1 uncultured Zoogloea sp.
TATCGGTGGCCTGGTGGATGCGTTTGACGCTTTCGAGGCGCCGCTTGAGCTGGAGTTGATATTCGCGCACCTGGGTTTCGAGGGGCGCCATCACTGCGCGCAGCCACTGCTCGGCATCCCGGTTGGCGACTTCGAAGGTCCGGCGTGCTTCGACCGCGACGGTTTCGAAGAACTTCTGGGTGAGAGTGTGTTTTTCGGTGGTGACGATGGTCAGCACCGTGTTGAACTGGCTGTTGAAGGCGGCTTCGAGGCGCTCGATTTCCTTTTCGTAGCGCAGCGTCGAGAAGGCCGTGGGCGCGGCCAGCTTGAGACCGTGCTCGACCGTGAAGCGCTTGTACATGGCGTCGAGCATCTTCGAGATTTCGCCGATCTCTTCGGTGGATTTGTGCAGGTTGCTGCGCAGGTGCTGGAAGAAGCCTTTCATTGCTTCGCGAAGGCCGCGGGAGAATGCGGCGTCGAGCATCGCTTCGCGGGTGCGGCGGGTTTCGTCGCGCAGCGCGTCGAGACCCAGGTGGCCGAAAAGGTTGTTGGACAGGTTGGAGAACACGCTGCGCACGGCGTAATACTTCTGCAGGCCCTGTTCGAACTCGTCCTTCTCGGAACGCACCTTGCGCATCATGTATTCGATGACATTCTGATTCTTGCCGCGCAGGTCGGTGAGTTCCTGGAGCTGTTCCTGCAGGCCGGTGAGGCGGGCATTGAGCAGTTCGCGGGAACGATCGACGATGTCGGTGATGTCGCCGTAGGTGTTGTCGCGGACGATGTCGCGCTTGGTCGGCAGCAGTTCGGTGGAGAGCGCGCGTTCGAGTTGCAGGATGCGGCTGCGTTCCAGGAGTTCGGCGTCGTCGTTTACTTTGGCGACGAGGCCTTTTTGCGCCGAAACGGGATAAACCTGCTCCGGCCCGATCTCAAGGGTGCTGGCGACGCTGGCCACCTGTCCGGCGATTTCGCGTTCGATGTCGGCTTCGCTGCGCAGGCCGTCCCACAGGCCGTCGATCTTGTTGAGGGCAACAATGCGGCCGCGCTGGCGCCGACCGGCATTGACGTGTTCGCGCCAGACCGCCAGGTCGCTTTGGGTGACGCCGGTGTCGGCAGCGAGGATGAACAGCACTGCGTGGGCATTGGGCAGCAGATTGAGGGTGAGTTCGGGTTCGGCGCCGATGGCGTTAAGGCCCGGGGTGTCGAGGATGACCAGTCCTTGTTCGAGCAGCGGATGCGGAAACTGGATGACCGCGTGGCGCCACAGGGGGATTTCGACCTTGCCGTCGGCGTCGGGGCGGATGCCGTGATCGCCGCTTTCGTCGATCGGGAAACCCAGCTCTTCAGCTTCGGCGACGCTGGCCAGCCGAGTCTCCCCGACCTGGGCGAGGGCCTGCTGCAGGCTTTCGGCCGAACTGGTGTCGAGCGGGCGGATCTGCCACTCTTCCGGATAGCGCTTGAGTTCGGTGATGCTGGCGTGGGTCTTGCGGCTCTCGATGGGCAGCAGGCGGATTTCGGGTTTGTCGCCTTCCTTCCATTGCAGTTCGGTGGGGCACATGGTGGTGCGGCCGGCGCTGGAGGGCAGGATTCGGTTACCGTAGCCGGCAAAGAACACGGCGTTGATGAGTTCCGATTTGCCGCGGGAAAACTCGGCGACAAAGGCAACGATCAGCTTGTCTTCGCGCAGGCGGTCGAGCAGGTATTGCAGGCGCAGGTCGGACTGGGCGTCGCCGATCTCATTCAACTGCAACCACTTGCGCAGTTCCCCGATTCCGGAGGCGACGTCTCCACGCCACTGGGTGTAGGCGGAGAAGTGTTCAGCGAGCATGTGTGCGTCTTTCACGAGCTTTATTCCTGGCAAGTGCCGCGTCGTCGGCGTGATTTTCCGATATTCATAGCATAAACGGGATCGCTGTCGACCGGAATCGCTTTCAGCGCTGGCAGCGTGGGCAATAGAAGGTGGCGCGTTGGCCCATGATGCGCTTACGAATGGTCGTGCCGCAGTTTCGGCATGCTTCGCCGTCGCGTCCGTAGGCAAAATACTGTTGCTGAAAGTAGCCGGGCGAGCCGTTGCTGCCGACGAAGTCGCGCAGGGTGCTGCCGCCGGCGGCCAGGGCGTCCTGCAAGGTCTGGCGGATGCAGGCGACGAGGCGGGCGCAGCGGCGCGGGCCAAGTTCGCCCACCGGCGTGCTCGGGTCGATGCCGGCGCGGAACAGGCTTTCCGAGGCGTAGATATTGCCGATGCCGACCACTTGGCTGCCGTCCATGATGAACAGCTTGACCGGCGTCTTGCGTCCGCGGCTGGCCTTGTGGAGCCAGGCGCCGTCGAAACCGTCGTCTAGCGGTTCGATGCCGAGCCCGGCGAGTTGTGGATGCGGTGCGTCGCCGGCCTGCCACAGCACCAGGCCAAAGCGCCGCGGGTCGCGCAGGCGCAGCGCCCTCGGTCCAAAGACGATGTCCAGGTGATCGTGCTTTTCGGGCGGTGAGGCGACGGGCACGATGCGTAAGCTGCCGGACATGCCGAGATGCACCAGCAGACTGCCGCCGGGAAAGCGCAGCAGGAGGTATTTGGCGCGGCGCTCGACGGCGAGGAGTCGCTGGCCGGCCAGGAGGGCGTCGAGGTCGGTCGGAATCGGAAGGCGCAGGCGTCCATTGCGGACGATGGCGCCGGTGGCGGCGAGTCCGGTGAGTTCGGGGGCGATACCGCGGCGGGTGGTCTCGACTTCGGGCAGTTCGGGCATGGCGAAACGGAAGTGGCGGAGAAGGCGAATGACGGGCGATGGGCCCGGAAGGGGCTTGCTTGCTGGGCTTCCGGAAAGCGCCTAACATCGGGCGAACCCAATTGTAGCGGTGTGATCCAACCCGATGTGCCCGCGTTGTCGTGGCTTTTGTACGTCATGCCGGTGCCGGTTTGTCGAGCCGGCATTTGTCTCCATCGCATCGTTCCGAACGTCTTGCCCGAGTATTTGATGAAGCCCTATTCCCGTCCCGTGCGTCCGGCCCGCCTGCTTGCCTCGCTGATCGTTTCTGGCTCCCTGCTGATCGGGGTTGCCCATGCCCAGCAGTCCGACGACGTGCCCGACGAGGTCGAGAGTGGCAAGTCGGTTTACCCGGCCCAGGAGCTGACACCGCAAATCCTGTATCAATTGATGCTGGCCGAGGTCGCGGGCGCACGCGGCCAGATGGTGATGGCGGCCCAGTCCTACCTCGATCTGGCGCGGCGCACTCGCGATCCGCGGATTGCCCGGCGCGCTGCCGAGATCGCGGTGTTCTCGCGCCAGGCCGATCTCGCCAGCGAGGCGTCGCGCTTGTGGCTGGAACTCGATCCGGGCTCGCTCCAGGCCCAGCAACTGGCTTCCGGCGCCGCGGCGAGCGGCGCGCGCATTGAAGAATTGCAGACCCAGCTTGCGGTGGCGCTGGCCCGTCAGGGTGACAAGATCGGCCCCGCGCTGATGGGGCTCAATCGCGGCCTGTCGCGCATCCCCGACAAGGCTTTGGTTCATCGCCTCGTGATCCAGCTCACCGAACCTTATCTCGATCGGCCTGAAGCGCATTTTGCCCGGGCCAATTCCGCCTATCTGGCCGGCGATGTGGCCGGCGCGAGCACCGCTCTCGAAGGTGCGTTGCGCCTGCGACCGGACTGGGAGCAGGCGATCATTCTGCAGGCCCAGTTGCAGCAAGAGCAATTTCCCGGCAAGGGCATCGAATCCCTGCGTGCTTACGTCGATCGCAATCCGGAAGCCCGCGAGCCGCGCATCACGCTGGCGCGCCTGTTGGTGGCGGCCAAGCAATTCGGCCCGGCCCGGGAGCAGTTCGAGCAGCTTCTCAAGCGTGCGCCGGACGACCGCGACGTGGTTCATGCGACGGCGCTGCTGGCCATGCAGCAAGGCGACCGGCACGCGGCGGAGAAGCATCTGCGGCACCTGCTGACGCTCGGCTTCAGCGATCCCGACACGATTCGCATGTATCTCGGGCAGATCGCCGAGGACGCCAAGCACGGCGACGAGGCGATCGGCTGGTATAAGGCCGTCGAGCCGGGCGGTCAGTTTGTGCCTGCCCAGGCACGTATCGCCCAGGTGCTGGCCGGTCGCGGCAAACTGGCCGAGGCGCGGCAGCATCTGCAGTCGATCGCACGCGAGGTGCCGGCCGGCGAGCGGGCGCAATACGTGCTGATCGAAGCCCAGCTGCTGCGCGACGCCAACCGCAACGACGACGCCTTCGCGGTGCTCGACGAAGCCCTTCGCGGCGATCCGGACAATATCGATCTGCTCTACGAATCGGCGCTGACGGCCGAGCGGACGGGGCACGTCGAAACGATGGAGGGGCGGCTGCGCAAGCTCATCGCCCTCAAGCCCGATCACGCCCATGCCTACAATGCCCTTGGCTATTCCCTGGCTGATCGCAATCAGCGTCTCGACGAGGCCGAGTCCTTGATCCGCAAGGGGCTCGCGCTGACGCCGAACGATCCCTTCATCATCGACAGTCTGGGCTGGACGCTGTATCGGCGGGGCGACCTGAGCGGCGCGCTGGAGCAGTTGCAAAAAGCCTTCGGGCTGCGTGCCGATCCGGAGATCGCCGCTCACCTCGGCGAAGTGCTGTGGATGCTCGGCCGCCGCGACGAAGCCGTCAAAACCTGGCGCGAAGCCGCCAAGGCCCATCCGGAAAACACCGTGCTGGCCGATGTGATCAAGAAGTTCAAGCCCTGACATCCTTGCCGTGAAAATTCTCGTTCTGGCTGCGGCGCTCGCCATTGCCGGCTGCGCCGCTCCCGTTGTGCGTCCGCCGCCCGCTGAACGTCCGGCGATGGCTGAAATGCGCAGTTTCGTGATCGAAGGCCGCTTGCAGGTGCGCGATGGCGAGCGCACCGCCGCGGTCGGGCTCGACTGGCAGCACGACGTCGAGCGCGACGCGTGGTTGTTTACCGGACCCCTGGGTCAGGGGTTGGCGCGCATTGAGGCCGATGGACGCGGCGCACGCATGACCCTCGCCGACGGACGTCGCTCGGAAGCGGCCTCGGCCGCCGAACTGGGCGAGGCGCTGCTCGGGGTCGAAGCTCCGTTTGCCCGACTCCCGCGCTGGGTTACCGCCCGGCCGGGCGAGAGCGCCGAAGTTCGCGAGGTGGATGCGCTGGGTCGCCTGCGCCGCGTCGTGGATCAGGGGTGGACCATCGAATACACTGAATACGCCGACGAAGGCGCCGACGCCCTGCCGCGCAAGATCGACATCCATCGTGGCGACACCCGCCTGCGCCTGATCGTCGATGCCTGGAACCCCTGATGTCCGACTTATGACCCTGCCCGAACTCGATCCGAATCTCCCGCTCCGCGTGCCCGCGCCGGCCAAGATCAATCTATTTCTGCACATCGTCGGGCGGCGCCCGGATGGCTACCATCTGCTGCAGACCGCTTTTCGTCTGCTCGACTGGGGCGACGAGATCACCCTCCGTCGTCGCGACGACGGGGCCATCGTGCGTACCACCGACGTGCCCGGTGTTCCCGCCGATTCCGATCTCGTCGTGCGTGCCGCCAGGGCATTGCAGGCCGCCAGCGGGAGCGCTTACGGCGCAGATATCGGTGTTCTCAAGCGGATTCCGATGGGTGGAGGGCTTGGTGGCGGCAGCTCCGATGCGGCCAGCGTGTTGCTCGCCTTGAACCGCTTGTGGGGCTGTGGGCTGTCCCGCGCCCGTTTGCAGGAAATTGGCCTGACCCTCGGTGCAGACGTGCCTTTCTTCGTTTTCGGCGAGACCGCCTTTGCCGAGGGTGTCGGCGAAAAGCTGCAGGCCATGAGTGTGCCGCCGGCTTGGTATGTCCTGGTTGCGCCGCCGGTCAGCGTGCCGACCGCTGCAATTTTTTCGGCCGCAGAGTTGACACGCGATAGTGAAATCCTAATAATGCGGGCCTTCGCGATGCAGACAACGCGAAACGACATGCAGGCAACGGTCTGCAAGAAGTTTCCCGAAGTGGCTGAAGCTATCGCTTGGTTGTCCCAGTTCGGGGCGGCAAGAATGAGCGGTTCAGGGGCTTGCATCTTCGCGCCCTTTGATTCGAAGGAAAAAGCGGAACAAGTCGTCGAATCTGCTCCGCACGGTTGGGCAGTCTGGGCGGCCTCAGGGCTGGACAGGCATCCGCTGCAAAGCTGGGCGGCGTAGCAAAGCGAAAACGATTATTGGGGAGTCGCCAAGTTGGTCAAGGCACCGGATTTTGATTCCGGCATTCGAAGGTTCGAATCCTTCTTCCCCAGCCAAATTCAGCGGGCAGGCCAAAAACCTGCCCGTTTTGTTTTAAGCTGTTCTAATTCGTTGTAACGAGAGGTGATCATGGCTTCGGGCAGCCTGATGGTTTTCACCGGCAACGCCAACCCCAAGCTGGCCGCAGACGTCGTACGCCGCCTTGGGAAGTCTCTGGGTTCCGCCACTGTCGGGCGTTTCTCGGACGGTGAAGTCAATGTCGAACTTCTCGAGAACGTGCGTGGCAAGGACGTCTTCGTCCTTCAGCCGACCTGCGTTCCCACCAACGATAACATCATGGAGTTGCTGATCATGGTGGATGCGCTCAAGCGGGCTTCCGCCGGTCGCATCACCGCAGCGATTCCTTATTTCGGCTACGCCCGTCAGGACCGGCGTCCCCGTTCGGCCCGCGTGCCCATCACCGCCAAGGTGGTGGCCAACATGCTGCAGGCGGCTGGCGTTCAGCGCGTCCTCACCGTCGATCTTCACGCCGACCAGATCCAGGGTTTCTTCGATATTCCGGTGGATAACATCTATGCCGCTCCCGTGCTGCTGGATGACCTGGAAAAGCAGAAGTACGAAAACCTGATGGTCGTTTCGCCGGACGTGGGTGGCGTGGTTCGCGCCCGCGCCTTCGCCAAGCGTCTCGAGTGCGATCTGGCGATCATCGACAAGCGTCGTCCGAAGGCCAACGTGTCCGAGGTGATGAACATCATCGGTGAAGTGGAAGGCCGTACCTGCGTGATCATGGACGACATCGTCGATACCGCCGGTACCCTCTGCAAAGCCGCTCAGGCGCTCAAGGAAAACGGCGCCAAGCGCGTGCTGGCCTACTGCACCCATGCGGTGTTGTCCGGCCCGGCGATCAGCCGTCTGAACGAATCCGATCTGGACGAACTGGTTGTCACCGACACCATTCCCCTGTCGGACGAGGCCAAGGCCTGCAAGCACATCCGCTCCGTGTCCATCGGCGAACTGCTGGCGGACACGATCCTGCGGATCAGCAACGAAGAGTCGGTCAGTTCGCTCTTCAACGAGTAAGTCATCGATATTTCGAGCCGGCAGGTGAAAGTCTGCCGGTTTTTTTCGGCCCGTCTGGTCGCGGACGGGTCAGTCATAACCTGGAGTAATAGCATGACCATTCAATTCAATGCCAAGACGCGCGAAAAGCAGGGCACGAGTGCGAGCCGCCGCCTGCGTCGCGCCGGCAGTGTTCCCGCCATCGTTTACGGTGCCGGTGCTCCCGTGCAGATCGAAGTCGATCACAACGAGATCTACCACGCTCTGCGTAACGAAGCCTTTCACGCTTCGGTGCTGACCATGCTCCTCGACGGCGCCGCGCAGTCCGTGATCCTGAAGGACACCCAGTGGCACCCGTACAAGCAGCAAGTACTGCACCTGGATTTTCAGCGCGTCGACGCCGCTCACAAGATCCACGTGAAAGTGCCGCTGCACTTCGTCAATGCCGACCTCGCGCCGGGCGTCAAGCTGGACGGCGGCATGGTTGCCCACCAGATCACCGAACTGGATCTCGAGTGCCTGCCGGCCGAGCTGCCCGAGTTCATCGAAGTCGACCTGAAGAACCTGGCCAGCGGTCAGTCGATCCACGTTTCCAACCTGGTCCTGCCGCAGGGCGTGAAGGCTCTGACCCACGGTGAAGACCCGGTCGTGGCCAGCATTCTCGCGGTTCGCGGTGGCGAAGAAGCCGCTGCCGAGGAAACGCCTCCGGCCGCCTGATAGGCCTTCGGGGTTGCAGAGGAACGACGCCATGAGCCAGCTTGTACCGAAGCTCGTCGTCGGTCTTGGCAACCCCGGTGCGGAATATTCCGAAACCCGGCATAACGCCGGGTTTTGGTTTTGTGAGCGCCTGGCTCGCGAGCTGGGGGTTTCTTTCAGCAAGGAAGCGCGTTTTCATGGTTTTGCCGCCAACGCCCGCAACGACGGCGTGTGGCTGCTGATGCCTCAGACGTTCATGAACCGCTCCGGTCAGTCGGTGGCCGCGCTGGCGCGTTTCTATCGCATCGAGCCGGCCGAGATCCTCGTCGTGCACGATGAACTCGATATCCCTCCCGGCCAATTGCGTCTCAAATTTGGCGGTGGCCTCGGTGGCCACAATGGATTGAAGGACATCACCGCCCATCTGGGCACTCAGGATTTCTGGCGTCTGCGGATTGGCATCGGCCATCCCGGCGACCGCAACGAAGTGGTCAACTTCGTGCTCAAGCGGCCGGGACGTGCGGAGTCCGATCTCATCGACGAATCCCTCGATCGCGCCCTGTCGGCTTGGCCCCTGATGGCCCGCGGCGATTGGAATGCCGCGACTCAGCGTCTCAATACCCGCGTTGTGCCCAAGCCGGCGCGCTGACCACCCGCGAGGCTTCAAGCTCGCTCTGCTGCTGCCGTAATAGCTCCAACGGATCGCACGGGGTGGACTGCGTTGTGTCCGCCCAGGGGGAGGAGACATGATGCGAAAACTCGCCGATACACCCATCTGGCTGCGGCTTACTGGGGTAATCTGGTTGATGCTGGTGATTGCCTGGGGCGGCATGATTGCGTGGGAAACCCGCGTCAATCGAGAGACGGCCATCGCCCAGGCGGAAGACTTCGCCCACAGCATCCACGAAATGACGATGGCTGGCCTGACCGGCATGATGATTACCGGCACGGTCGGGCAGCGGGAAGTGTTTCTCGATCAGATCAAGCAGCTTTCGGTCATCAAAGATTTGCAGGTGATTCGCGGCGAAGCCGTCAGTCGGCAATTCGGCGCAGGCAGCCGGGTCATGCCGGTGCTGGATGCGGACGAGCAGGCTGCGCTGGCCGGTCGTAGCGAGGTGGCGCGTGTCGAACGCGATGCGCAAGGCGGCGAATATCTTCGGGTCGTCAAACCGGCTCTGGCCGCCGAGAACTATCTGGGCAAAAACTGCATCGCCTGCCATCTTGTGCCCGCGGGCACGCCGCTTGGCCTGGTGAGCATGAGGGTGTCCCTCGACAAAGTGAACGCGGCGGTGGACGCCTTCATGTGGAAGAGCATTTTCGCCGCTGTGGCACTGTCGCTGCCGCTGATCGTCTTTGTGGTGATCTTCATCCGGCGCTTCGTGGTGATGCCGCTGGCGGCCATGAATCGAAGCCTGGCCGAGATCGCCAGCGGGGAGGGCGATCTGACCCGGCGCCTTGCCGTAGCGGGCCGCGACGAGATCGGGCAAGCGGCGGAGGCCTTCAACGCCATGCTCGGCACCATTGGCCAGCTGGTCCGTCAGGTCTCCGAAGCCGCCGGGCGGGTGACCGGTTCTGCCCGCCTGCTGTCGGCGGGTGCTGGGCGGGTGGCCGACGGTTCGCGCCGTCAGCACGAGCAGTCCGAACATGCCGCGGCGTCGGTCGAGGATATGGCTGCCAATATTGCCAGTGTGGCGGCCGGCGCCGAGCGCGTGCACCTGCGCTCTCAGGAGAGCCTTCGTCGCGCGGCCGAGGGCAGCGCGACCCTCGATTCGCTTGTCTCCGAGGTCGGTCACGCCGAGGACGCTGTCCGCCAGATGGCGGATTCCGTCGAGCAGTTCGTCGAGTCGACGACGGCAATCACGACCATGACGCGGGAGGTGCGGGAGATCGCCGATCAGACCAACCTGCTGGCCCTCAATGCGGCCATCGAGGCTGCCCGTGCCGGCGAGCAGGGGCGCGGTTTCGCGGTGGTGGCCGACGAAGTGCGCAAGCTTGCCGAAAAGTCGGCCCGCTCGGCCGGCGAAATCGATGCAGTCACCTCGAAGCTGGGCCGTCAGTCGGTGGCCGTGCGCGAGTCCATCCACCGGGGGCTCGATCATCTGGCCGCCAGCCGGGCGGCCGTGGGCTCGGTATCGAATGCCATCTTGTCTGCCAACGAATCGGTGAGCGCGGTCGGGCATGGCCTCGACGAGATTGCCGAAGCCACCGAGCAGCAGCGCAGCGCCAGTGCCGCAATGGCATCGAGCATCGACATGATTGCGGCGATGACCCGGGACAACACCTCCGCCGTGGAGTCGACCGCGTCTGCGGCCCGCGATCTGGAGAGCCTGGCCTGTCATTTGCAGCAGACGGTCGAGCGTTTTCGGGTTTGAGCGGCGCGCGGGACGATCCGGGATTTCAGTGGGTTGGGGGCGAACGCGCTAGAATGAAAGATTGGCAATAATTCATTCGTTGAAGACGGAGTTTCCCCAGATGCCCCAGTATCGTTCCCGCACTTCCACCGCCGGTCGCAACATGGCCGGCGCCCGCGCCCTGTGGCGCGCTACCGGCATGAAGGATGGCGATTTCGAAAAGCCGATCGTCGCCGTGGTGAACAGCTTCACCCAATTTGTGCCCGGCCACGTGCACCTGAAGGATCTCGGCCAGTTGGTCGCGCGGGAGATCGAAAAGGCGGGCGGCGTCGCCAAGGAATTCAATACCATCGCCATCGATGACGGCATCGCCATGGGTCACGGCGGCATGCTCTATTCGCTGCCCTCCCGCGACCTGATCGCCGACAGTGTGGAATACATGGTCAATGCCCACACCGCCGATGCGATGGTGTGCATTTCCAACTGCGACAAGATCACGCCGGGCATGCTGATGGCCGCGTTGCGCCTCAATATCCCCGCAATCTTCGTGTCCGGCGGTCCGATGGAGGCCGGCAAGGTCAAGTGGGAAGCCAAGGTGATCTCCCTCGATCTCGTCGACGCGATGGTCAAGGCGGCCGACAGCAGCTGCTCCGACGCCGAAGTGGACGCCATCGAGCGCTCCGCCTGCCCAACCTGCGGCTCGTGTTCCGGCATGTTCACCGCCAACTCCATGAACTGCCTGACCGAAGCGCTTGGCCTGTCCTTGCCGGGCAACGGTACGGTGGTCGCCACCCACGCCGACCGCGAGCGCCTGTTCAAGGAAGCCGGACACAAGATCGTCGAACTGGCCCGCCGCTACTACGAGCAGGACGACGAGTCGGTGCTGCCGCGCTCCATCGCGTCGTTCAAGGCCTTCGAAAATGCCATCAGCCTCGATGTGGCGATGGGCGGCTCGACCAATACCGTGTTGCATCTGCTGGCGGCTGCCAAAGAGGCCGGCGTCGATTTCACCATGACCGACATCGACCGCATCTCGCGCCACGTGCCGTGCCTGTGCAAGGTCGCGCCGGCTGTCGCCGACGTGCACATCGAAGATGTGCACCGCGCGGGCGGCATCATGGCCATTCTCGGCGAGCTGGCCCGTGCCGGCCTGCTCCATACCGAACTGCCCACCGTGCATAGCAAGACGATGGCCGAAGCGCTGGCCACCTGGGATGTGATCCAGGCGCACGACGCGGGTGTCTTCAACTTCTACAAGGCTGCGCCGGGCGGCGTGCCGACCCAGGTTGCGTTCAGCCAGGACCGCCGCTGGAACGAGTTGGATCTGGACCGTAGCAAGGGCGTCATCCGCGACAAGGCTCACGCCTTCAGTCAGGATGGCGGCCTCGCCGTGCTGTACGGAAACATCGCCGAGAAGGGGTGCATCGTCAAAACCGCCGGTGTCGATGAATCCATCTGGCAATTCACCGGTCGCGCCCGTGTTTTCGAGAGTCAGGAAGATGCGGTGGCGGGCATTCTCTCCGACCAGATCGTTGCCGGCGATGTGGTGGTGATTCGCTACGAAGGTCCGAAGGGCGGCCCCGGCATGCAGGAGATGCTCTATCCGACCAGCTACCTGAAGTCCAAGGGGTTGGGCAAGGAGTGTGCGCTGCTCACCGATGGCCGCTTCTCCGGCGGCACTTCCGGCCTGTCCATCGGTCACGCCTCGCCGGAAGCGGCTTGCGGCGGTGCCATCGGTCTGGTGGAGGAGGGGGATGTCATCGAGATCGACATCCCGAACCGCCGTATCCATCTTGCGGTCAGCGAAGCCGATCTCGCCGCGCGCCGGGCGCAACAGGATGCGCGCGGCTGGAAGCCGGCCAACCGGGTTCGTCATGTGTCCGCCGCGCTGCAGGCCTATGCGGCGCTGACCACCAGCGCAGACACCGGCGCAGTGCGGGATGTGACGCAGATCCAGCGCTGAACCCAGTCGTTTCAGCCATCTCGGAAGCCCGGCAGCGTTTGCCGGGCTTTTTTATCTCCGCCGACGATTCGCGTGAAGGCGAATTTGTGTCCGGGTGTGAATCCGTGCCGTGGCCGGTCGAGAGGCGGCGCGTAGCATTGCGGCTCTCTCAATGCTTCCTCCTTTTTGATGAAAGACGTGCTTGCCAGCGCCAATCCCCGGCTGACCGCCGACATTTCCCGGGCCGATTGCCTTGTGCGTGCGGCAACGGGACGCCCGGAGTGGGACAGTCTGTTTGCCCGTGTCGAGGCGCCCTCCATTGTCCAGTCCTGGGCATACGGCGAAGCCAAGGCGGCTTGCGGTGGCTGGTGTGTCGAGCGTTTGGTCTTCGAGCGCTCCGGTGAGCCGCTGGCAATCTGCCAGGTGCTCGTCAAGCGGGTGCTGGGCCTGCCTGTGGCTGCAAGAATCAACCGCGGACCGATGTTTCTCGGTGCTAGTCCTGCAATCGCGGACGTCAAGGCGGTTTATGGGGCGCTGCGCCGTCGCTGGCGCTTTGGCCGGCGCGGGATGCTGGTCATCGCGCCGGGGTTGGCCGAGTCGGATGAGCACCGGGCGGCGCTGCGCGCAGCCGGCTTTCGGGCGCGCGGGGTTGCGGGGTGGTGTTCGGCGGTGCTCGACCTGCGGCTCGACGACGGGACGCTGCGCAAGCGTCTCAGTTCGAACTGGCGCAACCATCTGAATGGGGCCGAGCGGGGCGGGCTCGTTTTCGATCTCTCTACCGACGAGGCTGCTGTCGAGTGGATCTTTGCGCGTCACGACGAGCACATGCGGGGAAAGGGCTTTTCCGGTACGCCGGTGGACTTTCTGCGTGCGCTGCGGCGCGAGGCGCCGGAGGATTTCTTCGTGTGCCGGGCTCTGCTGGACGGGAATCCGGTGGCCGGAATGATCGCCTTCCGCTTCGGTCGCAGCGCCGAATATTTCGTCGGCTGGTACGGCGCCGAAGCGCGTCGCGCCAAGGCCGGAAACTTTCTGCTATGGCACGCGGCCCGTGCCATGCGTTTGCACGGCTGTGAGCGTTTCGATCTGGGCGGCTATTCCTCGTCCGACGGTTACGGCCGTTTCAAGCAGGACATGCGTGGCAGCGAGTATCGCCTGATCGAGGAGTGGGTGGCCTTCTGATTCGGGGCTGCGGCGTTCAGCCGACATTTGACATGTAAATGATGGAGGCGACGAGCAAGAGGAGCGATAGCGCGATGCCACCGCCAGCAAGCACGATCGTCGTGTAGCTGACGATCGCGAAATGCCGGCCGCAAGCCTTGCAGCGGAAGTAATCGGTGAAGTTGATCCCGGCGAACTTGTGAGGATGCATCCGCGAAGGCCGTACATCCTTGCTCTGGCAGTGGATGCAGCGGGGATGGGCGCGCCGGAACATGCTGACTGCGCGGGCCGGTTTGCGTCGGTGAGGAACCACCCCTTTGGGTTCTGCGGACGGGGCTTCGGTGTCGGGTGCGTTGGGCTTGGACTTGGCCAGCTTCTTGTTGACCTGTCGGCGTCGGTACAGCACAACGGCCAGCACGACAGCCATGAGCACGGCGAGGACGATCAGGCCGAACTTCAGGAATGGGCCGACGATCTTCCAGATTCCGGCGGCGCTGAGTTCCGGAGGCGGTGCCTTGGGCGAACTGGCGGAATTGTTTGGGGCCGCCGCCGAGCCTGTGGTTTCGCCGCGGAGTTCCTTCAGCTTCTCTTGGCCGTGCCACGCTGCCTGTGCGGGTGTCATGCCCGATCGGGCCAGCAGTCGCGCCTCGTCGAAGGTGAAGCCGGATTCCCACCAGGCCAGCCGGTCCGCGGGGGAGAAACCTTCCCGCTTCCAGGCGCCGGGGTCGGTGTGGTCGAGCTCCGCCATCAAGCTCCGGCTGTTGCGCACCGAGTCGCGCCATGCCTGCGCTTCGCTGGCGTCGAAGCCCTTGTCCGACCAAGTGCGCGCCACCAGCGGCACAAAGCCGGCGTCCCGCCAGTTCATGGCTTCCTGGGGCTTGAAGTCGTAATGCTGCCATTCCTGCGCTTCGGCCGGCTTCATGCCCGTGTCTTCCCAGCGGGTGACCTTGGGCGGAGGCGGCAGCAGGGTGTCCTCGGCCTTCGGCGTATCCGTGTGATTGGCGGCTTCGTTGGCCGGGGCCACGGCGGCTTTGGGCGGCGCCTCTTCCGGCGCGGTCAGGGCCGGAATCGGGGTGGCAAGCAGGGCGATGGCGGTGAGGGCAGGCAACAGAGCTTTCATGGGCGGGACAATAGATCAGTGCAACCTGTAACGGATTACGAAAATATCCTGCGTTGCGACAAAAGTCATGTTTTTCGTGACCTTGCGTCGATTTCGTGGTGTGCCAAAGGAATTTTCAACGGTTTTTGGGGCGCGTCACCGATGCCGCTGGGCTTTCGTCAGATGTGTAGATGTCATGGTGTTAGTCGGGTTGGTTCAGGGGGAATGCTAAGAAC
>CALMXT010000216.1 GCA_937871125.1 uncultured Zoogloea sp.
CGGTGCAGGTAGAGGCGGTCGAAGTCGTTCACGTAGGGGGTGTCGGTGGTCTCGACCGTGACCAGTGCAACCCGCTCGTGCAGCACCTGGTTGTGCTTCAGGTTGTGGAGGAGGGCCGCCGGCACGCCGTCCTTCGAGCCGGTCATGAAAACCGCGGTGCCGCTCACCCGATGGATGTCGTCGCCGAGCATGCCCAGGAAGAGCGACATGGGAATGCCCTGCTTGGCCAGCTCACGGCGCACCAGACGGCGACCGCGACGCCAGGTGGTGAGCACGGTGAACGCCACCAGCCCCATCACCAGCGGGAACCAGCCGCCTTGGGGAATCTTGAGCGCGTTGGCGGCGAAGAAGGCGATATCCACGATCAGGAAACTGCCGGCCACTGCGGCCACCAGCAGCTTGTTCCAGCGCCAGAGCAGCACCATCACGAAAGCCACCAGCACCGTGTCGATGAGCATCGTGCCGGTTACCGCGATGCCGTAGGCGGCCGCCAGATTGGAGGAATTCTTGAAGCCCACGACGAGGGCCACCACCGCGAGGTAGAGCGTCCAGTTGGTGAAGGGAATGTAGATCTGGCCTTCGGCCTTGCCGGAGGTATGGATGATCAGCATGCGCGGCAGAAAGCCCATCTGCACGGCTTGACGGGCCACCGAGAAGGCGCCGGAGATCACGGCCTGGGAGGCGATCACGGTGGCCAACGTGGCGAGGATCACCAGCGGCACCAGTGCCCATTGGGGGCCGAGATGGAAGAAGGGGCTTTCGATGGCGGCCGGTTCGTTGAGGAGCAGGGCGCCTTGACCGAAATAGTTGAGCACCAGCGCCGGCATGACGAAACCGAACCACGCTACCCGGATCGGGAAGCGCCCGAAGTGCCCCATGTCGGTGTATAAGGCCTCGCCGCCGGTGACGGCCAGCACCACCGAGCCCAGCGCCAGGAAGGCCAGTCCGGTGTGGGCGACGATGAAGTTGATGGCGTAGATCGGGTTGAGCGCGGCCAGCACGTCCGGATGGTGGGCGATTTCGAGGGCGCCGAGCAGGCCGAGTACGCCGAACCAACCGACCATCACCGGGCCGAAGAACAGTCCGACGGTGCCGGTGCCGCGGCGCTGGATGAAGAACAGGCCGGTGAGGATCGCAAGCGTGATCGGCAGCACGTAGGCGGTGAAGTCCGGCGAGATGATCTCGAGGCCTTCCACCGCCGAGAGCACCGAGATGGCCGGGGTGATCATGCTGTCGCCGTAGAACAGCGCCGCGGCGAAAATCCCCAGCAGCGAGATCGCCCAGGTGACGATCCGGTTGTGCGATTTTTCGGTGATCAGCGACAGCAGGGCCAGCGAGCCGCCCTCGCCGCGGTTGTCGGCCCGCATGATCACGGTGACGTATTTGAGGGTGACCAGCGCCATGATCGACCAGAAGACCATCGACAGGATGCCGAAGATGTTGTCCGGAGTGACCGGGATCGGGTGGTGACCGTTGAAGATTTCCTTCAGGGCATACAGCGGACTGGTGCCGATGTCGCCGAAGACGACGCCGATGGCAGCAATCACTACCGGCGCCAGGGCCTTGCGGGAGTGGTCGTGGGACATGGTCTTGTTCTTCCGTTCGTGTGGTTGTCCGGTTTGCGCGCGACGGGCGGGCAGGCAAGACCCGGCTCCCTTGGGTGCGCACGGGGCGAATTGTCGCTGTTTTGCGCTGCAGCAGCTTGATTTTCCTCAACGCGTCCGACGCCCTACAGGTATCCCCCGAGAGGCGGCCGGCGCGGCTCAGGCTAAACTGCACGCCGAGGCGGGCAGCGCTTGAGCCCGGCAAAAGGTGCCATTGACCTTGTGGGCCGGGCCGCAGGGCCGACAATTCGGTGCTGCGATTGTCGTGTGGCCGGCGCCGCTCGATCATCATTTCAGGGAGTCAAAAATTGTGTCGATTGCAGCACGACTGAGCCGCGGTCTGGCGGCGGGACTGGCCGGTTTGACGGTGTCGGGGATGGCGCTGGCAAGCGGCGGCGAAGGGCCGTCGGTGGCCGGCATTCCGGTGGATTTCATTCTGTTTGCGTTCACCCTGCTGGGCGTGGCGCTGTTCCACAACCAGACCCTCAAGGTCGGTCTGGTCGGGCTGACCACGATTTCCCTCTACAAGATCGTGTTCACCGGCTTTCATACCGGCGAGGGCATGGCCGGGCTGGTCGGGCACTTCGCCCATGAATGGGTGACGCTCGCCAATCTTTTCCTGTTGCTGATGGGCTTTGCGCTGTTGGCCCGGCATTTCGAGAAGACGCGCATTCCGGTTGTGCTGCCGCGCTATCTGCCGGGCGACTGGAAAGGCGGTTTCGTGCTGCTGGCGATGGTTTTCGTGATTTCGAGTTTCCTCGACAACATCGCCGCGGCACTGATCGGCGGGGCGATGGCCCACTCCCTGTTCCGTGCCAAGGTGCATATCGGCTACCTTGCCGCCATCGTCGCCGCCTCCAACGCCGGCGGTTCCGGCAGCGTGGTGGGCGATACGACGACAACGATGATGTGGATCGCCGGCATCAGCCCCTTGGCCGTCGTCGAAGCCTTTGCCGGTGCGGCGGTGGCGCTGGTGATCTTCGGCATTCCGGCGGCGCGGGCGCAGCACCGGTACTCGCCGATCCTCCATCACGTGCACGAACACACCCGCGTGGATCTGCCGCGGGTCGGCATCGTGGTGCTGATCCTTGCCGCCGCGGTGGCGGCGAACGTGGTGATAAACCTTCACTTTTCCGAACACGCCAACCGTTTTCCCTTTCTCGGCGTGGCCGTGTGGGCGGCCATACTGCTCACCATGGCGATCCGCCGGCCCGACTGGGAAGTGCTGCCCGACACCTTCATGGGCACGCTCTTCCTGCTCTCGCTGGTGAGCTGCGCGTCGATGATGCCGGTCGAAAAGTTGCCGGCCGCGTCGTGGTCGTCGGCCTTTGGGCTGGGCTTCGTGTCGGCGGTGTTCGACAACATTCCGCTGACCGCGCTGGCCCTCAAGCAGGGCGGTTACGACTGGGGCTTTCTGGCTTACGCGGTGGGCTTCGGCGGCTCGATGCTGTGGTTCGGCTCCTCGGCCGGCGTGGCCTTGTCCAGCATGTATCCGGAAGCAAAGTCGGTCGGCAAGTGGCTGCGGCATGGCTGGTTCGTGCCGCTGGCCTATGTGGCGGGTTTTGCAGTGATGCTGCTGACGCTGGGCTGGCATCCCGACCTGAAAACCGCGGTGGCGACGGTCGCCCGCTGATCGACTGCATGAAACGGGGCCGGCCGGCGCCGTTTCCCTCTGCGGGCGAGAGCCGCGGGATCGGCGGTCCGTTCGAGGTGACGACGCTTGCCCCGGATTGGGTCGGACCTGTGCAAGAATGAGAACCGTTTGCGGCCCATCGGGCCCTTGGCAGGGAGCGCTCTCATGGGTTTGCGATTCAAGTTCAACCTGGTTCTGCTGGCGGTCTTTCTCGCCGGTTTCGCGGTTGCGGGCTATATCTCCAACGATCTGCTGCAGCGTCAGGCCCGCGAGCGAGTGCTTGGCGAGGCGCGTCTGGTCATGGAGGCGGCGCTGGCGATCCGCGGCTACACCGTCGGTCAGGTCAAACCGCACCTCATCGACCGGATGGACAAGGGTTTTCTGCCCCAGACCATCCCGGCCTACGCGGCCACCGAAACCCTCGCCGAACTGCACAAGAAGTATCCCGATTACGACTACAAGGAAGCCACCCTCAACCCCACCAACCCGCGCGACCGTGCCGCGGACTGGGAAGCGGATCTGGTCAATACCTTCCGCAATCGGGCCGACAGCAAGGAAATCAGCGGCCAGCGCGACACCCCCACCGGACCGGCGCTCTATATCGCCCACCCGATCCGCATCGAATCGGCGGCCTGTCTGCCCTGTCACAGCACGCCGGAGGCGGCGCCGGCGAGCATGCTGAAAGTGTACGGGTCGGCCAACGGTTTCGGCTGGAAGCTCAATGAGGTGGTGGGCGCCCAGGTGGTGTCGGTGCCGATGTCGGTGCCTCTCGAAAACGCCGGGCAGGCTTTCCGTACCTTCATGACCTCGCTGGCGGCGGTCTTCGTGGCG
>CALMXT010000217.1 GCA_937871125.1 uncultured Zoogloea sp.
TTGCATAGGTGATTAGAGGTAACAGATAGTGAATGCATTCAAGGAAAAAATAGGTGTTTTCATTCTTGCTAAAAACGAGGAGGAGAATATTGCTCGTTCTGTCGGAGCATTCGCTTTGTCTGGCTGGCCTGTACACGTTCTTGATTCTGGTTCGACTGATAAAACAAGAGAAATAGTCTCTAAGTTTAATTTTGCAGCTACGCACGATTATGTTTATACGAATCACTGCAATGCATACAACGATATAGTCGAAGATATCGGAATAGAATATAGGTTTGTTATTGTTCTCGATGCAGATATGGTTGTTTCGCCTGCTCTACAAAGCGAAATTTCCAAGTTGACAGCTGTTGAGAATAGATCTTGGCGGGTTTTGGATGCGGAGGTACAGATGTTTTCCGAAGGCTTGCCGCTTAGGCATGCTTCCTTGTGCCCTCCAAAGATTTTTGTATTTGAAACAGGTAATGCGTGTTTTGTCAGCACGGGTCATGCAGAAAAAGTGGCTGAAGGTGTGGTTGTTGAGAGAGTGAAGAATAAGCTCATTCATGATGACAGAAAGAGTTATAGCAGTTATTTGCAATCTCAGTATAGGTACGCAAATAACTTGGTGTCGAGATACTTGGAGGGCAAGGTTTCTTCAAGAGACAAGCTGAGGGTTAAATGGCCTTTTTTGATCTTGGCTGTTCCCTTAGTGAGTTATATATGGCGTCGTGGTTTTCTTGATGGACGTGCTGGAATCATCTATGCATTGGATCGACTGATTGCTGAGGCAATCATGTATAGGCAGGCCGTTGCGAGCAGAGCTCGCAGTTCTGCCGAGAGAAATTAATTTGATAATTGGGATTGCGAGCCAATAATGATTTTTTGTGACAAAACACTCCTGATCACCGGCGGTACTGGTTCTTTTGGCAACGCCGTCCTCCGCCGCTTCCTCAACACCGACATCGGTGAAATCCGCATCTTTTCCCGTGACGAGAAGAAGCAGGACGACATGCGGAAGTTGTACAACAATCGCAAGCTGAAGTTCTATATCGGCGACGTGCGCGATCCGCACTCCATTGCAACCGCAATGCGCGGTGTCGATTACGTCTTCCACGCGGCAGCGCTCAAGCAGGTCCCTTCGTGTGAATTCCACCCGATGCAGGCAGTCCGCACCAATGTGCTCGGCACCGAGAACATGATCGAGGCGGCTATCGCTAACAAGGTGAAGCGTGTCGTGTGCTTGTCCACCGACAAGGCGGTGTATCCGATCAACGCCATGGGTATCTCCAAGGCGATGATGGAAAAGGTGATGGTTGCTGCTTCCCGTAACCTGGAAGGCACCGGCACCGTCGTGTGCGGCACCCGTTACGGCAACGTGATGGCCTCCCGCGGTTCGGTGATCCCGCTGTTCGTGGACCAGGTGCTCAACGGCAAGCCGATCACCATCACCGACCCCAACATGACCCGCTTCATGATGACGCTGGACGATGCGGTGGATCTGGTGCTCTACGCCTTCGAGCACGGCAATAACGGCGACATCTTCGTGCAGAAGGCGCCGGCGGCCACCGTCGAGGTGCTCACCCAGGCCGTCCTGGGCCTGATGAAGAAGCCGGAGCATGAGGTGCGCATCATCGGCACCCGCCACGGCGAAAAGCTTTACGAGGCCCTGCTGAGCCGTGAAGAGCGCGCCTGCGCCCAGGATCTGCCGGGCTACTTCCGCGTGCCGGCTGACGGCCGCGATCTCAACTACGACAAGTTCGTGGAAGAGGGCGAGCAGAAGATCACCGAGGCGGTGGAATACACCTCCCACAACACCGAGCGCCTGGATGTGGACGGCATGACCAAGCTGCTGCTCAAGCTCGATTTCATGCAGAAGATTGCCCGCGGCGAGCACGCTGTGGCCCAGGACTAAGCTGCTATGCGTATCGTGATCACCGGGGCCGACGGTTTCATCGGCCGCAATCTTTCGGTTCGCCTGGGTGAGCTGGGCCATACGGATATCGCGCGTATCACGCTCGATTCGTCCGATGAAGACCTCAAGGCTGCCCTCAAGGGTGCGGATTTTGTCTTTCACCTGGCAGGCATCAACCGCCCGAAGGATGTGAGCGAGTTTGCCACCGGCAACGCCGGCCTAACCGAAACGGTCTGCAGTCTGCTGGCAGAGTACGGCAACAAGGCGCCGGTGGTGCTGTCGTCCTCCACTCAGGCCGTGCTCGACAACCCCTACGGCCAGAGCAAGCGCGCGGCCGAAGATGTGGTGTTTGCCCACGGTGAGAAGACCGGTGCGCGGGCCTATGTGTTCCGCCTGACTAATGTGTTCGGCAAGTGGTCGCAGCCCAATTACAACTCGGCGGTTGCCACCTTCTGTCACAACGTGGCGCGCGGGCTTGAAATCAAGATCAACGATCCGGCCTCGCCCCTCAAGCTTGTGTATGTCGACGATGTGGTCGAGGCTTTTATCGGCCTGCTGCCGGCAACGGCGCCCAGCGGCTTTGTGCCGGCCGGCCCGGAATACGACACCACCGTTGGCCAGGTGGCCGACACCATCCGCGGTTTCGCTGCGAGCCGTGCCTCTATGATCACCGATCGCGTGGGCACCGGCCTGGTGCGCGCGCTGTACTCCACCTACCTGAGCTTTTTGCCGCCCGTATCCTTTGCCTACGACGTGCCCAAGCACGGCGACCCGCGGGGCGTGTTCGTTGAAATGCTCAAGACGCCGGATTGCGGACAGTTCTCTTATTTCACTGCCCATCCCGGGATTACCCGCGGCGAGCATTACCACCACACCAAGACCGAGAAGTTCTTGGTAATAAAGGGCAAGGCGCATTTCGGCTTCCGCCACATCGTCACCGGCGAAACCCACGAGATCGTCACCGAGGGTGGCGAAGGGCGCATCGTCGAGACGGTGCCGGGCTGGACGCACAACATTACCAATGTTGGTGATGACGAAATGATCGTGATGCTGTGGGCCAACGAGATCTTCGATCGCGAGAAACCCGACACGTTTGCAATGAAGGTGAAGCAATGAAGAAATTGAAGGTCGTTTCCGTCGTCGGCACCCGCCCGGAGATCATCCGCCTCTCCCGCGTGCTGGCGCGCCTCGACGAATACTGTGATCACGTGCTTGTGCACACCGGCCAAAACTACGACTACGAACTCAACCAGATCTTTTTTGATGACCTGGGCGTTCGCAAGCCGGACCACTTTTTGAACGCCGCCGGCACCACCGGCGCCGAGACCATTGGCAACGTGATCATCGCTGTCGACAAGGTGCTGGGTGAAGAGAAGCCCGACGCCATGCTGGTACTGGGTGATACCAACAGCTGCATCGCCGTGCTGCCCGCCAAGCGCCGCAAGATCCCCACTTTCCACATGGAGGCCGGCAATCGCTGCTTCGACATGCGGGTTCCGGAGGAGATCAACCGCCGCATCGTCGACCACACCGCCGACATCAACCTCACCTACAGCACCATCGCGCGGGATTACCTGCTGCGCGAGGGCCTGCCGCCCGACATGGTGATCAAGACCGGCAGCCCGATGTTCGAAGTGCTCAACTTCTACCGTGAAGGCATTGAGGCCTCCAACGTGCTGGACCGCCTGGAGCTGAAAGCCCGGGAGTTCTTCGTGGTAAGCGCCCACCGGGAAGAGAACATCGACTCCGACAAGAACTTCACCAATCTGGTGGCCACGCTCAATGCGATTGCCGAGAAGTACCAGATGCCGGTGATCGTCTCCACCCACCCGCGCACCCAGAAGCGCGTGGATGCGATGGGTGCCAAGTTCCACCCGCTGGTGCGCCTGCTCAAGCCGCTGGGCTTCAAGGACTACAACAAGCTGCAGCTCACCGCCAAGGCGGCGCTGTCGGATAGTGGCACGATCAACGAAGAGTCGTCGATCATGAACTTCCCGGCTCTCAACCTGCGCGACGCCCACGAGCGCCCCGAAGGCATGGAAGAGGCCGCGGTGATGATGACCGGCATGAACACCGAGCGCGTGATGCAGGGCCTGGCGATCCTCGAAGACCAGCCCAGCGGCGACACCCGCCTGCTGCGCCAGGTGGGCGACTACAGCATGCCCAACGTCTCCGACAAGGTCGTTCGGATCATTCACAGCTACACCGACTACGTAAATCGTGTGGTCTGGAAGAAGTACTGAGGGTCTCCCAGAGCCATGCGTATCGCCTTGATTGCGGATGCCTATCCGCCGATGCGGTCCTCGGGGGCCGTGCAGTTGCGTGATCTGTCCCAGGAGTTTGTCCGACAGGGCCACGATATAACGGTCATCGTGCCGACTCATCAGATCAAAACGCCCTGGGCTCTGGAAACCCTGGAAGGGGTTCAGGTGCTCCGGGTACGGGCGATGCAGACTCGGGACACGCCTTACGTCAAGCGTACCCTTGCCGAGCTGGCGCTATCGTGGTTCGTTCGTAGGGGACTGGAGAAAAGCCCCCTGCGTGACACCAAGTGGGATGGGGTCGTCTGGTATTCACCAACGATCTTTTTTGGCAGCGCCGCGGCATGGCTTAAAAAGAAATCCGCTTGCCCGAGTTATCTGATCATCCGGGACATCTTTCCCGAATGGGCGGTGGATCTGGGCTTGATGAAGCGAGGCGGGGCGGTGCATCGTTTCTTCCAGCATTTCGAGCGGGTGCAGTACGACGCGGCGGACATCATCGGGGTGCAGTCTCCGGCTGGCCTGCCTTATTTTTCGGAATGGAAGAAGCGCTCCGGCCGGCGGCTCGACGTGCTGCAGAACTGGCTGGCGCCGGC
>CALMXT010000218.1 GCA_937871125.1 uncultured Zoogloea sp.
CCGCGGACCGTCGGCACCCTCGACACCCAGGACGCCACCGAAAGCGTGCCGATGAGCTTCACCGTCCCGGCGGGCACCTTCGCCGACGCCAACGGCGAAGACACGCTCTACTACTCGGCCACCCTCGCCGACGGCTCGCCGCTGCCGGCCTGGCTCCACTTCGACCCCGTCACCCGCACCTTCTCCGGCACGCCCGGCGGCGGCGACATCGCCGTGCTGCAGGTCCGGGTCAGCGCCAGCGACCACGGCAACCAACCGACCTCCGCCGACTTCACCCTGCGTGTCGCCGGCGTGCCGGTCAAGCCGATCGAAGCCAAACCCGATCCGGAACCCGCGCCGCCGATCCCCGTTCCGGCCAGCGCGCCCCCCGCTCCGGCGGTGACAGAAGCCGCCGGCTGGAGCCTCCCGACCAGCGGCGTCGGCTCCGTCGGCGGCAGCTGGAGCGCCGGCCGCGGCGACGGCTTCTTCGGCCCGACCGACCGCGGCCTGGCCATCGGCGGACTCGCCACCGGGACGGAAGTCTCCCGCGCCGCCCCCGGCACACCACCGATGCTGGCGGCCAGCGAACCGCGCAACATCCTCCCCCCCGCGCCCCAGGTCGGCCTGACCCGCTCGGACGGCTTCCAGATCGTCGTTCAGCAGACCGGCCAAACCAAGGACGAGGTGTCCCTGACCCTGGCCCGGCCGCTCATCGACCAGGACTTCAAGCCGGCCAACACGATCAAGTTCAACGTACCGCCCGACACCTTCTCCCACACCCGGCTCGATGCGCGCATCGACCTGTCGGCCTCGCTGCTGGACGGCTCCACCCTGCCGAACTGGCTGCGCTTCGACGCCCGCAAGGGGGAATTCCGCGGCATACCGCCGAGCGATTTCGACGGTGACCTGGAAGTCAAGGTCACGGCGAAGGACAACTTCGGCAACACCGTGTCGACGATCTTCCGCATCCGCGTGCATGCGGGCCAACGCGTCTCCTTCAATGGACGCGACGGTCTCAGTGCCCAGTTCCGCACGGCCAGCGCCCCCGGACGCGACGCCTCGCGCGGCGGACTCGCGGAACTGGCCCGGCAGGCTCGCCAACGGCCGGCATAACGAAGACAGATCGAGGTCACCGTGAGCATCCCTGCCGACAACGACGCCTTCCTTTCCCATTCGCTGGGCGCGCTGCTCCATCTGGCGCGGCGCGCCCGACAGGCAGGCACGACGGCGGAGCTCGGGTTCATCGCGGTCAACGAAACCCTGGCCCTCGCGCCCTACCGGCAGGCCGCCCTGTGGGTCGCCGACCGGGGCGTGGTGGCCCTCTCCGGCGTGGTCGCGCCGGAGGCCAATGCCCCCTTCGTGCACTGGCTGGAACGGGTTCTGCAAAAACTCCTCGCCGACAAGCCGAAAGCCGCCGACGTCACACCGGCCGACCTCGCCACCGACGAGGCCGCCGAATGGGACGAGTGGCTGCCGGCTCATGCCCTCTGGCTGCCCTTGCCGCACGACACCCCGGGCGGCCTGCTGCTGGCCCGCGACACGCCCTGGCAGCCCGCCGAAACCAGCCTGCTGACCGAATGGATGGACATCTGGGGGCACGAATGGAAAGTCCAGGCCAAACCCGGCGCCGCCACGGGCTGGCGCAGGCTCGCCTCGGTCTGGCCGGATGCGGGTCAGCGGCTGGCCGCGCGCCGTAGCTGGTTCAGCGCCGAAGGCTGGCAGGCACGGCTGCAGCGCGGACGCGCCTGGCGCCCCGCCGATCTGGGCGGCCAGCTTGCCGGCCTGTGGCACCGGCGCGGCCTGCGCTACTCGATCCTGGCCCTTGCCGTGATGCTGTTTCCGGTACGTTTCAGCGTCCTTGCGCCCGGCGAACTGGTGCCGGCCCAGCCGGCCGTGGTGCGGGCGCCGCTGGACGGAACGGTGGATACCTTCTTCGTCGCCCCCAACACCAAGGTCAAGGCCGGCGACAAACTCTTCCAGCTCGACCTGACAACCCTTTCGAGCCGCCTCGCGGTCGCCCGTCAAGGTCTCGTCACCGCCGAAGCCGAATATCGCCAGTCGGCCCAGCAGGCGGTCTTCGATCCCAAGAGCAAGGCCCAACTGGCCGCGCTCCAGGGCCGTATCGCCGAACGCCAGGCCGAGGCCGACCTGCTCCAGGCCCAGTTCGCCAAGGCCCAGGCCACCGCCCCGCGGGACGGCATCGTGCTGATGGACGACCCCAGCGAATGGATCGGCCGGCCGGTGACCACCGGCGAACGCATCGTCACCATCGCCGGCGAGGACGACGCCGAAGTCGAAGCCTGGCTCGGCCCCGGCGACATCATCGACCTGCCTTCCGGCGCCGAGGTCACGCTGTATCTCAACACCGCCCCGCTGTCGCCCGTCGAAGCCTCGTTGCGCTATCTCGCCCACGAAGCCGTGGCGCGTCCGGACGGCAGCTTCGCCTACCGTCTGCGCGCCACCCTTGCCGAAGGGCAGGAGCGGCCGCGGGTCGGCCTCAAGGGCACGGTCAAGGTTCGCGGCGGGCGCGTTCCCCTGATCTACTGGGCGCTGCGCCGTCCGCTGGCGACCCTGCGCCAGGTGACGGGTTTGTAAGCCGGAGCCGGACATGCACGCAGCGCTCGCCCCCTCCTCGCCCCTCGATGCCGCCTCGCTGGCCCCCGAGCGCCCGTTCAGCCTGCCGCCGCTGCGCGAAGAACTGGCCCTCCTCGACGGCCCCGCCGCCTACGACGGCGCACCGACCTGGAGCCTCCACGACCCGGTCCGCAACCAGTTCTACCGTATCGACTGGCCGACCTTCGAGGTGCTCGCCCGCTGGCATCTCGGCGACCCGGCCCGCATCGTCGAGGCCATCGAAGCCGAAACCACCTTGAGCCTGAGCGAGGAAGACGTCGAAGTCGTGATCCGCTTCCTCGCCGAACATCAACTCGTCCGCCCCCTCGGCGAGGCCGGCACCGCCCGCCTCGTGCAGCAGGAAAAAGCCCGGCACAGCACGCTCTGGCAATGGCTGCTGCACCACTATCTGTTCTTCCGCATCCCGCTCTTGCGCCCGGATCGCTGGCTGGTGCGCCAGTTGCCGCGGGTCGAGATGTTCTATTCGCGCACCTTCCTGTATATCACCCTCGCCGCGCTGACCCTCGGCCTGTTCCAGGTCGCACGCCAGTGGGACCACTTCGCCGCCACCCTGGTCGACACCTTCAGCTGGCGCGGCGCGCTGGGTTACGGGGTGGCGCTCACCCTGGTCAAGGTGCTCCACGAATTCGGCCACGCCTTCACCGCCCGCCGTCTCGGCTGCCGGGTGCCGACGATGGGCGTGGCCTTTCTGGTGATGTGGCCGGTGGCCTACACCGACGTCAACGAAGCCTGGCGCCTCACCCGCCGGCAGGACAGGCTGGCGGTGGGCGCCGCCGGAATCCTCACCGAACTGGCGATTGCCGCCTGGGCCACCCTGGCGTGGACCCTGCTGCCCGACGGAACGCTGCGCGGCACCGTGTTCATGCTCGCCACCACCACCTGGGTCGCCACCCTGGCCATCAACGCCAGCCCCTTCATGCGCTTCGACGGCTACTTCCTGCTGTCCGACTTTCTCGACTTTCCCAACCTGCACCCCCGCTCCTTCGCGCTGGCCCGCTGGGATCTGCGCGAACGTCTGTTCGCCCTCGGCGAACCCATTCCGGAATGCCTGCCTCCCGCCCGCCAGCGGGGATTGATCCTGTTCGCCTACGGGGTCTGGCTGTACCGCCTGACACTTTTCGTGGGGATCGCCTTGCTGGTCTATCACTACTTCTTCAAGGCGCTCGGGATTCTGCTGTTCGCCGTGGAAATCGGCTGGTTCGTGATCCTGCCGATCTGGCGCGAGATCGGCGAGTGGAAACGCCGCTGGCCGCAGATCAAGACGAGCCGCGGCAGCCGCGGAAAGCTCTGGCTGCTGGCCGTGCTGGCCTTCATCTTCGTGGTGCCCTGGAACCTGCAGGTCAGCAGTCAGGGGCTGATGCGCTCGGCTCGTCACTACCCGCTCTTCGCGCCCGGCCCGGCCACCATCGCAGCGATGCCCGTCAAGCCCGGACAAGCGGTGCCGGCAGGCCAGGTGCTGATGAAACTGGACGCCGTGGACGCCGAATATCGCCAGCGCCTCGCCAATGCCCGCGTCTCGCGTCTCGCCTGGCAGGCCGAAGTCTCGGGTCTGGACGAGAATCTGCGCGCACGCCAGCCGATCACCGTGGAAGAACTCGAAGCCGCCCGCGCCGAACTGGCCGGCGCAAACGACGAACTCCAGCGCTACACCGTCACCGCGCCCTTCCCTGGCGTACTCGCCGATCTGTCGCCGGACCTGCGGGTCGGCGAGTCGGTGGGTCGCCAGCAGCAGCTCGGCGTGTTCATCGACCCGACCGCCTGGGTCGTGGAAACCTATCTGACCGATGCCGAAGTGGAACGGATCGCCGTCGGTGCCGGCGGCCGCTTCCTGCCCGAAACGCCAGGGCTGCCGGCGCTGGCTCTCAAGGTTGCGAGCATCGACCGGGACGCAACCCGGGCGCTACCCGACGCGATGCTGGCCGCCGGCCACGGCGGCGAAGTCCTGGTCCGCGAGCGCAACAACCAGCTCATCCCCGAACGGGCGGTCTATCGGGTCGTCCTCGCCGTGGAGGAAGCCGCCCCGGCCCAGGCCCGCGTGCTGCGCGGCTCCGTCGTCATCTACGGTCGTCCGAAATCCCTCGCCGGCGATTTCCTGCGCTCCGGTGCGGCGCTGGCCATCCGCGAAGCGGGCTGGTAGGCCACGCCGCAAGGCGGCGCCCGAAGTCGGCAGCGGCCCGGCAGGCCGTCTGGGCTACCATCCCGCCCCATGCTTCCCATCCTCTTTCGCGACGAGCGCCTCGTCGCCATCCACAAGCCCTCCGGCCTGCTCGTCCATCGCAGCGAAATCGACCGCCATGAAACCCGCTTCGCCGTGCAACTCCTGCGCGACCAGATCGGGCGCCGCGTCTATCCGGCCCACCGGCTCGACCGGGGCACCTCGGGCGTGCTGCTGTTCGCGCTGGACAAGGAAACCGCGCGCCTCCTCGGCGCTTGCTTCGAACGCCAGGAAGTCACCAAGACCTACCTCGCCGTGGTGCGCGGCCACCCGCCCGAAACAGGCCGCATCGACCACGCCCTTTCCCGCCGGCGCGACGACGCCGAATGGGTGGGCGACCGATCCTCGGACGAAGCCCAGCCCGCCGTCAGCGACTTCCGCCGCCTCGCCACCTGCGAACTCCCGCATCAGGTGGACCGCTACCCGACCAGCCGCTATGCCCTCGTCGAAGTCACCCCCCACACCGGCCGCCGTCACCAGATCCGCCGCCACCTCAAGCACATCGCCCACCCCATCGTCGGCGACGCCACCTTCGGCAAAGGACGCCACAACCGGCTCTTCCAGCAGCTGTTCGGCTGCCATCGGATGCTGCTGGCCTGTGCGCGCCTGCAGCTGATCCACCCGTACAGCGGCGCGCCGCTCGACCTGATCGCCCCGCCGGACGGCGAATTCGCCTCCGTCCTCGACGCCCTCGGCTGGCGCGCGGCCCTGCCCGCCGAACTGCGCCCCAAAATCGCCGAAACCCACCCCGAAAGCGGCACGGCCGGCGGGTTTCCGCCGGCATAAATGCGCACGCCTCGCCGCTCATCCCAGAGCCGAACCGGCGGCCCGAACGTTTGGCAACGCAAAGGAGCTTTCGCCCGTAACACAGGGCGGATAAGATTGACGGTCTTTTGCCCGGCTTACCGATGAAGCTCCCCGAACGTCTCGACCTGTCCCGCCTTTCCTGGCAGCGCGCAGCGCGCCTCGGCCCCATGCTGGCCTGGGGCGTGGCGCTGTCCGTCACGGCCTGGGTGGCGGCCGACCTGTTCTGGCGTTTCAGTGCCCCCAAGCCCCCGGCACTCCCGGTTGCCAGCCTCGCCGACCCGCAACAGGCCGCCCAGGCCATCGCCAGCCGCCACCCGATGGGGCAGACCGACCCGGCCGGCCCGGCCGCCGCCGCAGCACCGAGCCGTTACGCGCTGCAGGCCGTGGTCACCGGCGCCGACAGCCGTCCCGGCTGGGCCGTCATCGCCATCGACGGCGGCGCCCAGCAGGGTTTCGTCGAAGGGCAGGAAATCCGCCCCGGCGTCACCCTCGCCGTGGTCCGCAGCGATGCGGTCGAACTCGCCGTCGGGGGCGCCCGCCAGACCGTCCGCCTTGCCGAATACCCCGGCGGCGGCGTCGACGGCGCAGTGACGAATTCGCCTCCGCCCCCTGCCCCGGCAGGCGTACCGAACGTTTCCTTTCCCGACCAGCCTGGCCCGGGCACGCCTTCTTCTTTTCCGGGCCCCGGCGATTCCGGTGCCGCCGCCGTCGATCCGGAGCAACATCCGCCCTCGGCCGGCTTTCCGATGCGTCTCCCGGCCCGCCCCTCTTCAAGCCCGTCCAACCAATGAAACCAGC
Organism: uncultured Zoogloea sp.; assembly: GCA_937871125.1. Classification (GTDB taxonomy): domain Bacteria; phylum Pseudomonadota; class Gammaproteobacteria; order Burkholderiales; family Rhodocyclaceae; genus Zoogloea. The sequence goes on from CALMXT010000218.1 coordinate 6,434, forward strand.
CCGCCGCAGCCCGGGGTTCGCCCGCAGCCTTCTCGCCGTCACGCTCGCCCTCACCGCCGTTGCCAGCCCGGCCCAGCCCGCCCGCCCGGCGCCCGCCGCCGATATCGGTGCCGGGAGCGGCAGCGCCGGCGAACCCGTGTCGCTCAACTTCGTGAACGCCGACATCGGCGCAGTGATCCAGGCGATCTCCAAGATTTCCGGGCGCAACTTCATCGTCGACCCGCGGGTCAAGGGCACCCTCAACATCGTCACGGCCCGCCCGGTGGCCCGCAACCTCACCTATCCGATCCTCCTCTCGGCCTTGCGCCTGCAGGGCTACACCGCGATCGAAGGCCAGGGCGTCACCAAGATCGTTCCCGAGGCCGACGCCAAGCTCCACGCGGTGCCGGTCGGCAAAAGTCAGGGCGCCGGCGGCGGCGACCGCATGACCACCCAGGTCTTCAACCTCAAGCACGAATCTGCCACCCAACTGGTGCCGGTGATCCGCCCGCTGGTGTCGCCCAACAACACCGTCACCGCCTACCCCGGCAACAACTCGCTGGTGGTCACCGACTACGCCGAAAACATCGGCCGCATCGCCCAGATCATCGAATCCATCGACGTTCCCCAGAGCGGCCTGCGGGTCATCCCGCTCCATCACGCCTCGGCGCTGGACCTGGCCCAAACCGTCAGCCGCCTGATGAACGACGCCGGCACCGGCATCGCGAGCGGCACGCCCGGCGTGGCCGGCGACGCCAGCCAGCGCGTCTCGGTGATCGGCGACCCGCGCACCAACAGCCTCTTGGTGCGCTCCGACAACCCATCCAAGCTCAACGCGGTGCGCCAGCTCGTCGGCAATCTCGACCAGCCCGGCGCGGCCGGCAACATCCACGTCGTCTATCTGAAAAACGCCGAAGCCACCAAAGTTGCGCAGACCCTGCGCTCGGTGCTCTCCGGCGAAGCCGGCAACACCAACCTGACGAGCACCGCCACCACCGGCAGCAATTCGAGCTTCGCGCCCAATACCACCGGCCAGAGCGGCACATCCGGCACCAGCACCGGCATGGGCATGGGCATGGGCAGCACCCCGTCCTTCGGCAATACCGCAGGCACCAACACCGCCGGCGGCAGCGGCGGCGGCATGATCCAGGCCGACGCGATGACCAACTCGCTGATCGTCACCGCCCCGGACGCCATCTACAACAACATCCGCAAGGTCATCGACCAGCTCGACAAGCGCCGCGCCCAAGTCTATGTCGAAGCCCTGATCGCCGAAATCAGCACCGACAAGGCCTCCGAGATCGGCATCCAGTGGATGGCCGGCAAGATCGGCAACACCACGGCCTTCGGCGGCACCACCTTCAACACCG
>CALMXT010000219.1 GCA_937871125.1 uncultured Zoogloea sp.
CCGGCGGCCAGCACATCAACAAGACCGACTCGGCGGTGCGCATCACCCACCTGCCCACCGGCATCGTGGCCGAATGTCAGGACGGCCGCTCCCAGCACCAGAACAAAGCCTCCGCGCTGCGCGTGCTGGCGGCGCGCATCAAGGACATCCAGGTGCGCGAGCAGCAGGCCAAGGAAGCCGCCACCCGCAAGAGCCTGGTCGGCAGCGGCGACCGCTCCGAGCGCATCCGCACCTACAATTTTCCCCAGGGCCGGCTCACCGACCACCGCATCAACCTTACGATCTACAAGCTCGATGCCGTGATGCAGGGCGAACTCGACGAGGTGATCGCCGCCCTCACCGCCGAACACCAGGCCGAACTGCTCGCCGCGCTGGCCGACGAAAATGGCTGAACTGCCGGCCACCATCGGCGACGCCCTGGCTCTGGCCCGCGGACGCCTGCCGGCGGGCGAAGCACGGCTCTTCCTGCGCGAAATCCTCGCCTGCGGCGCAGCGCAGATCGCGGCCTACCCGGAGCGGGCGCTGTCGGCCGAACAGGCGGCACGCTTTGCCGAACTGTGCGACCGCCGCCTCGTCGGCGAGCCGGTGGCCTACCTGCTCGGCGCACGGGAGTTCTACGGGCGCCGCTTTGGCGTCTCGCCGGCGGTGTTGATTCCGCGGCCGGAAACCGAACTGATCGTCGATCTCGTGCTGGCGCGCGTGGCACCGGGCAGCGCACCGGCCATCCTCGATCTCGGAACCGGCAGCGGCGCGCTGGCGGTCACCCTGGCCCTTGAGATCCCGGCGGCACAGGTCACTGCCCTGGATTTTTCGGCGCCCGCGCTCGATGTTGCCCGCGCCAACGCCGCCGCTCTCGGCGCAGCGGTGCGCTTCGTCGAGAGCGACTGGTTCGCCGCGCTGGAGGCCGCCCGTTTCGACTTCATCGTCGCCAATCCCCCCTACATCGCCGACGGGGATCCGCATCTGACCGAAGGCGATGTCCGCTTCGAACCGGCGACGGCGCTGAGCTCCGGCCCCGCGGGCCTCGACGATCTGCACCGCATCGCCGCCGCCGCGCCGGGTTTCCTGACCGCAGACGGGTGGCTGCTGACGGAGCACGGCTACGATCAGGCTCCGGCGGTGCGTGACTTGCTGGTCGCCGCGGGCTTTGTCGATGTCGCATCGGCGCAGGATCTGGCCGGGATCGAGCGGATCAGCTTCGGCCGACACCCTTGACGGTTTTCATGGGTGAGCCTAGACTTACCCGACTGAATTGCTCAACTATTTTTGCGAGATCACGATGGACGTTCAACAGATCATTCACGAACAAGTCACCACCCACCCGGTCGTGCTGTACATGAAGGGCAGCCCGGCCATGCCCCGTTGCGGCTTTTCCGCCACTGCGGTGCAGATTCTGCAGGCCTGCGGCGTCGGCGAGATTTTCGCGGTGGACGTGCTGTCCGACGAAGGCATCCGCCAGGGCATCAAGGAATACGCCAACTGGCCGACCATTCCGCAACTCTATGTGGGTGGCGAATTTGTCGGCGGCTCCGACATCATGCGCGAGATGTACCAGTCCGGCGAATTGAAGCAGATGCTGGCCGCGCTGGCCTGAGGCATTGTCGCCTCCCGAAAAAAGCGGCTCAGGCCGCTTTTTTTTCGTCCGGGTTTTCGTGGGACCGGTCGTCCGACAGCGGCCGGGCGACCTGCTCCGGCGGAAACAGCGCCTTGTGGGCCAGATGGTAAGCCAGCAAATGGGGTGGCATGCGCAGCCAGTGGGCGCGGATGTAGAGGCTCTTGCGGGCGAAGGGAGTGAGCCGGTCGGCCGTGCTCGGGTGTTGCGGACGCAGCACCCGATCGTAGATCGCATCGAGGATGCGCTGGCCGGCGCCGCCCGCCGCAAGACAATCGAGTTCGTCGAGGATGACCGCCGGAACCGGGGTACCGAGCACCCGGCAGGTATAGCGCAAGGCGAGGCGCAGCGGACCTTCGAGATCGAGCTGGGTGGCCCGCGCGGCAAGGGCGTCCCAGGCGGCCGGCGCGGAGCCGAGATGGCGCAGCAGCGCGTCCAGGTCGGTGAGGTCGCGCAGCAGGTTGTCCGCTTCGCCTTCGTGGAACAAGTGGGTGGCGCTGTGCAGGATCAGGTCGGGCAGCGCGAGGGTGCGCACGCCGGGCAAGCCCGGCACCTCGACACTGGCTTCGATGAGCAGGCGCGGGTCGGGCTTGAGCCGCGAGGTGGGCGGCAGGATCGTGTGGTGCACGTCGAGGGCGGTGCCGCGAAAAATGTGCTGCATCGCCGGCAATTCGTGCATCCAGCGACGGTAGTAACGCTGATCGTAGGCGTCGAGGCTGGCGCTACTCCAGCCGGTCAGCATCAGCGCCGATTCGGCATCGGCGAGGCGTTCGCGGGGCACCAGGATATCCACGTCGGCAAACAGGCGACCTTCGGCGGCGGGAAGACCGGCGACGACGTAGGCCGCGCCTTTGAGGAGGATCAGCGGAATGCCGGCGGGTGCCAGCGCATCGCGCAGAAAGCGGGCTTCGCGCCGGATCGAGTGGTGCTGTTGCCCGGCCATGACGGCGCCGGACAGAAAGTGATTGGCGGGACGCCGGGGCACCTCGGCGGCCACGCCGGCCGCGCGCAGGCGATGATGGAGCCGGCCGAGCAGATTGGCGTGGCGGGCCTGGCGCACCAGCAGATCCCAGTCGCAGGCGTTGAGGCGCCGGGCTTCGCCGGGCTGGCGAAAGATATGGACCAGCAGACTCATGGGGCGCTGCGCTCGGCTTCGGCGGCCAAACGGTCGAACACCGCAATGGCATCGTCGAGACGGCTGTATTCGAAGCCGAAACTCCGGCAGCGGTCGACCATGCGCCCCACCGCCTCGAAGCCGCGGGCGCCGAGGATGTGGTAGTTCATCGCGTTGTCGGCGATCTGCAAAAATGCCGCGCCGCTGCCCATCGGCGTCAGGCTTGCGTCGGCGCCGGCGCGATAGCGGGGCAGAATCATCCAGGTCGGCGTGGCCGGCGTGTTGACGGCTTCGACGCTCGCGGCGGTGGGAGCCATCAGGGCCACCGTGCCTTTGGTGGTGTCGTGCACCGGCCGCGTCAGAAAGGCGTCCGGGGCGTAGTCGCGGATGATCTCGATGGAGGCGTTCTTGAGATTGACCGGCCGGGCGAGCCCCATGACCTCCCCGGTTTCCAGGCTGATGAGGGTGAGCTCGTCCGACAGCAGGCGCCAGCCGCGATTGACCAGCGCGGCGCACAGCGTGCTTTTTCCCGAGCCGGGCGGAGCTGGCAGGATGGCCGCGCGCTGGCCGCGGGCGACCGCCGCCGCGTGGATCACCAGGATATGCTGACTGTAAGCGGTGATGCACCAGTTGAGCCCCCATTCCAGCATCGGCAGCGCCTGGGCGCGGGGAAGCGGGGTGAACGGCTCGACCGAATCGACGGAGAACAGCGCCTGGGGGCGCAGCCAACGCCTCAGGCCGCGGCCGGGCTGGACGGCGATGTGGAAGTCGGCAAACGCCGAAGGTTCGACCAGCGGATGATGCGCATAGAGCCGGGCGAGTTCGTCGGCAATTTCACCAATGCCGGTCTGCACGCGGCAGTTGAACGGTCCGGTCGCCAGACGGAGGCCGTCGCCGCCAAGCCGGGCGCGGAAATCGGCCGGAGAAAGGTCGCGAACTCTCAAGAGGTGCAGTGCTGGATCAGGCGAGCGGCAGCGAGGGCATCGAGGGCTGCGGTGACGGCGAGATGGCAGTCGTCAGGCTGCGCATCGGGCTCGGCGCGCAGCACGGAGGCAACGAGATCGTCGACCGAAAGCGAGCGGCCCGAAGCCGACAATTGATCGAGAACGAAGCGGCTGATCGGGGCCAGCAGCAAGGTCTGGCCAGCGGCCGGGTCGAAGCGCACCCAGCCTTCGTCGACTTCCTTCCACAAAACGGCCGGCAGCCCTTCGAGAAGGGCTGCGCTGGCGACGTATTGCGGTGTAGACAAGAGCAGAGGCTAAGAAAACGGGCTGAAAGGGGCTTCTGCAAACCCTTTATATGCCTAGCATGTAGTTGAAGTAGGCCTCGACCTCGAACGCGTGCCAAGCCTTGGCACCGACGCTGGGCACATAACCCGCCGAGGATTCGAGCCCCTGGTTGACGACCGCCTGAATGGCCGGCCGCTCACCGGCGCTGGCATTGAGGTAAACCGCGGCGGCCTTGGAATAGACGTCGGAACGGTTGAGCGCATCGAGCAAGGTGCCGATGCCCTTCGGGTCGCTGCCGAAGGCGGTGGCGTAGCTGATGTTCAGTGAGCTGTTGTTGGTCAGTTGGGTTTTCCAGTACGACACCCCGCGACCATTGAACTCGGTGCAGACATAGTCGCCTGGGCGGCTCATGTTGCCGGAGACGGAAAAGCCGGACGGCGATTTGCAGTTTGAAGCCAGAACCGGGGTGCTCTTCAGAGCCAGCAGGAGCGGCGCACCAGCAAGGCCGGCTTGGACAAGCTTGCGGCGGCCCTGCTGGGACGCAGACAGGTCGGCTTGCGGAGCGGCAGATTTTTCGGGGTGTTCCAGATTCATCCTAAACCTCGTTTTGCGTGCGCCGATTTCGGCGTGCTTCGTGTGCAGTATAGGCAGCCCAGGCTTACGGTAACGTGACGTGGGTCCGCATTCGGTCAAAATAGGCCAAGCAAATTTCGTTCCGAATTTGTGATCGGTTTTATACCGATGATTCTAAAGAAATTTTAATCGCAGCAGAAAAAGCTTGGGTCAAATCTGGAGACGTGTGTCAAAAAAGCCGACAACGGCACAAGGTTTATCAAACCGGCGGCCTTGGCGCATCCCGCTAAATACTGGCAATACGGCTGTTGGCAAGGGATAAACGGCTTGCCAGAACTTCGAGAAAGCCCTTGTAGAAATGCATCTGGCACAAACTGGAAGCCCGCAGCAGGGCTGGCGCCCGAATGGTCAGGATGCGCGTTTCGCGGGTGGTTTCCACGGAGGCCGTGCGGGCGCCCCGGCCAGCCGAGAAGAGGGCCATTTCACCGAAACAGTCGCCGGGACTGAGGACATTGAGCAGGTGTTTTTGCTTGACGATGCGCAACTCGCCTTCGACGACGAAGCAGAAATAATTGCCCGGCTCGCCTTCCTTCATCACCACCGTGTCGGGTGGAATCAGATGCCATTCGGCAAGGCGGACGACCTCCCAGATCTCGACATCGTTGAATTCGCGAAAGAAACGGAAAGCACGCAGCCGTTCGAATTTTTCGCTGTCCGGAGGCGCCTGACGGTCGGCGACCAGAGCGCGGTTGCGGTAGGCCGCGGCCAGGTCATGGGAAAAATCGCGCCACGTCGCATAGCGCCCGGCGGGCTCGCGCTGCATCGCACGCGTCACGATGGCGTCGAGTTCCGGCGGAATTTCGGGGCGGAGACTCGACGGCGGCGGCGGCGTCTCATGGGCGATCTGATACACCAGACTGACCTTCGAACTGCACTCGAACGGCAGGCGGCCGGTGAGCAATTGGTACATCAATACGCCGAGCGAGTAGATGTCGGTGCGGTGATCGAGCGGCTCTTCGCGGACCTGCTCGGGCGACATGTAAGCCGGCGAACCGAGACCCGAGAGACGGGTGGTTTCGCTGGCGGTGAAGATCGCAGCACCGAAGTCGGAAATCTTGATGTCCTGCCCGCCGGGTGCGGTAAGAAGGACGTTGGCCGGCTTGATGTCCCGATGGGTGACGCCCTGCAGGCTCGCATAATCGAGGGCACGCGTGCACTTGAAAATGATCTCCACCAGCCGCTCGAAGGACAGGAGATTGTCCGGACGGGTGAAGGGTTCGAGGGTTCCGCCCGGAACGTATTCCATGACCACATAGGCGTCGCGATCTTCGATCACCGCATCGAGGATGCGGACGATGTGGGGATGGTGCAGCTTGCCGGCCAGGGAGGCCTCGTTCAGCAGCATGTGGTGATACAGCGTGGTGTGATCGGTGGCGCGCAGCATCTCGGGATGCAGGCGCTTGATCGCCACTTCCTGCTGGGAAAAGGGATCGAAACAAAGGTACACGGAACTGGTCGCACCTTCGCCCAGCAGCTTTCTGACCTCGTATTTTCCGATCCTTTCCATACTCGCCTCCTTGTCCTCGCTCAGGCCACACGGGCCCTTGCACGGGCGATGGCTTTACGGACCTGTTCCGGGGCGGTGCCGCCGACGTGATTGCGGGCGGCCAGCGAACCTTCCACCGTCAGTACTTGGAACACATCTTCGGTCAGACGTTCGACGGCTCGGGGCACGTGCGCCATCGCGGCCTTCAACTCATCGAGCGCGATCTGCGGAAGGTCGCAGCCCTTGGCCTCGGCTGCGCGCACGGCGAGCGCCACGGCTTCGTGGGCATCGCGGAAAGGCAAGCCCTTCTTGACGAGGTAATCGGCCAGATCGGTGGCGGTGGCGTAACCCTGGGTGAGCGCAGCCTGCATGGCGTCGCGCTTCACGCGGACGTTGAAGATCTTTTCGCCGTTCTCGACCCGGCTGCCCATCATGTCGGCATAGATGCGCAGGGTGTCGATGGCGGTGTCGGCAGAGTCGAACAGCGGCTCCTTGTCTTCCTGATTATCCTTGTTGTAGGCCAGCGGCTGGCCCTTCATCAACGTAAGGAGGGAGACCAGATTGCCGTTGGCGCGACCGGTCTTGCCGCGCACCAGCTCGGGCACATCCGGGTTTTTCTTCTGGGGCATGATCGAACTGCCGGTACAGAAACGGTCGGCCAGATCGATGAAGCCGACCCGCGGGCTCATCCACAGGATCAGCTCTTCGGAAAGGCGCGACAGGTGGGTCATCAACAGCGACACCGCGGCACAGAATTCGATGGCGAAGTCACGGTCGGAAACGGCGTCCAGCGAATTGAAGCAGACTTCCTCGAAGCCCAGCAGTTCGGCCACGTATTCGCGGTCGATCGGGTAGGTGGTGCCAGCCAGTGCGGCCGAGCCCAGCGGCAGGCGATTGACACGCTTGCGGCAGTCGGCAAAGCGCTCGGCATCGCGGCGGGTCATCTCGAAATAGGCCATCAGATGGTGGCCAAAGGTGACCGGCTGAGCGACCTGAAGGTGGGTGAAGCCAGGCAGCGGAGTGTCGGCATGGTGTTCGGCCAGATCGAGCACGGCCAGCTGGAATTCGCGGATCAGGCCGAGAATGGTATCGATGGCATCGCGCAGCCACAGGCGGATGTCGGTGGCGACCTGGTCGTTGCGGCTGCGGCCGGTGTGCAGGCGCTTGCCGGCATCGCCGACGAGGGCGGTGAGGCGCTTTTCGATGTTGAGGTGCACATCCTCGTCGTCGAGGTTCCAGTTGAACTCGCCGCGCTCGATTTCTCCAACGATCTGCGCCATGCCGCGTTCGATGTCGGCCAGATCCTGGGCGCCGATGATGCCCTGGCGGGCCAGCATGGTGGCATGGGCGAGCGAACCGCGGATGTCCTGGGCGGCCATGCGGTTGTCGAAGAACACGCTGGCGGTATAGCGCTTGACGAGATCGGAAACAGGTTCGGAAAAGCGGCCGGACCAGGCCTTGGCGGTGCCGTCCTGCGGCGCGGATTGATCTGCCATAATTAGATTGCTCTCTGCGATAAAAGGGGGCTATACCACGGCGAGAAGTCCGTGGATTCAAGGTTTTGGCCCGGTTTTTTGACCCATGAGTATAAAGCAAAACCCGCGCCTCGCCGGATGGGGCCAGCGCCCTGCGCAGTTGCCCGACTTTCGAAATCTCGGTGTCGTACTGCGCACCCTGCTCCTGGTAAATGCATTTGCCATCGCGGCGGTATTTGTCCGCAATACGGACCTGTCCCTCCTGGTCGGCGAAGTACTGGAAATGGCGGTGAATGTCGAGTTTCCGCTGATTCTCAACGTGGCGTCGCTCTTTCTGATGCAGACCCTGTTGCGCCGCTTGCCGTTCGGAGCCGGCGTGGCGACCGTGCTGGCAGTCGTGGCGACAATCGCGCTTGTCAGCCGGAGCCTGTTAAGCCCCATCGAGACGGGCGGGCTGCTGCGTCCGCTGCTCTGGTCGCTGACCACCGCAGGCTGCGTGCTGACGTATTTTCATCAACGCGACAGCGCACGGGCGCCAGCCCTCGCGGAAGCCCGCTTGCTCGCGCTGACGGCAAGAATCCGCCCGCACTTTCTGTTCAACAGTCTCAACGGGGTGCTCGGCGTACTGCGCAGCAACCCGCGACGAGCCGAAGAGGGACTCGAGGAACTGGCCGATCTGTTCCGCGCACTGATGCAGGACAACCGCGAGCTGGTCCCCCTGACCGACGAAATCGCGCTCTGCGAACGCTATCTGAACCTCGAACGCCTGCGTCTCGGCGAACGTCTGCAGGTGGCGTGGCAGCGCGACCCGCAGGCCGAAGCGGCCCTGGTGCCGCCTCTGATGCTCCAGCCGTTGATCGAAAACGCCGTTTATCACGGCATCGAGCCGGGCGCCGGACCGGGCACGGTTTCGATTACCATCGAGCGCCGCGGACCGGAGGTGATCATCGCGATTGCCAATCCGCTGCTCGATGCGGTGAGCCACCACCCCGGCAACCGCATGGCCCTCGACAACATCCGCGAGCGACTGATGCTGTTCTACGACCTCGAAGCCACCCTCGATACCGAGCGGGATGCCGACGCCTACCGCGTGCGCATCCGCCTGCCATTCCGGAGCGAACGATGAGCGACACCGCCGATTTTGCCCCTCTGGCCGTGCTGATCGTCGACGACGAAGCACCGGCCCGCGAGCGCCTGCGCGACGTCCTCGGCGATATCGCCGACACGCAACCGACGCGCATTGCCGGCACAGCCGCCAACGGCGTCGAGGCGCTGGCGCTACTGGAACATGAAACGGTGGATCTGATCCTGACCGACATCCGCATGCCGGTGATGGACGGCGTCGAACTGGCCCGTCATGTGGGTCGCCTTGAGCGCGGGCCCGCGGTGATTTTCACCACCGCCTACGACGAATACGCCGTGCGCGCCTTCGAACTGGCGGCAGTGGATTATCTGCTCAAGCCGGTACGCGCAGCGCGGCTTGCCGAAGCCCTCGCCAAGGCACGCCGAATCCGCCCTCCGGCCGATGAAATCTTGCGGCAAATGGCGCCGACCCGACGCAGCCATTTCAGCATCAACGAACGAGGACGAATTCTTCTGGTGCCGGTAGGCGAAGTGCTTTATCTCAAGGCAGAGCAGAAATACGTGGTTGCCCGCAGCCGGGAGCGGGAATTTCTGCTCGATGAATCGCTGGTGCAACTCGAAGAGGAATTCCCCGAGCGTTTTTTACGCATTCATCGCAATTGTCTTATCGCGCGAAATGCGGTCAAAGGAGTTGCCCGCGCCACCACCGGCATGGACGGCGAATCCCACTGGGTGATTATTGTGGACGGCCTGGCCGAGCAGTTGCCGGTAAGCCGTCGCCAGTGGCCGGCAGTGAAAGAGGCGCTGGGCGTTTAAGGCGCACCCGACAAGCGCGCCTGGCGGCGCAAATGCGCCGCATTGTCACGATCAGACCGCGAAATCCTGCAAGGACTTGCCGGCGGCAAGGCCTTCGACGATCCACAAAGGCTTGCGGCCTTTGCCCGACCAGCCAATGCTCGGATTCTGCGGATTGCGGTAACGGATCTCGCCCTTGCTCGTGCGGGCGCCGGATACGGCACGGACGGACTTGGCGACTTTGGCGTTGGGGAATACCTCTTCCAGCGACAGGCCGTATTCCTGGACGATGTCCTGAACCTGTGCAATTGCCTTGCTGACTTCGGTGCGACGCACTTCGTCAATCTGCTTTGCAAGTTCGGCTTGCTGGGCGAGAAGTTCCTTGAGTGTTGCCATGGTGTATATCCTGATGAGTTTGACTGTTGAAAATAAGTGATCGATTCAAGGCTGAATCGATCAGCTTCGCAAGTGTAATACCAAAGGCGCAATGAAAAGCGCTTTTTCTGTCGCGCTCAGAAAGTTTGTAATATTTTATTTAACCCGCCCCGGACTTGATCGGAAGCAATTTCCGGCAAAAACCGATTGCGCGCCGCTTATGCTCGAATCGGCGCTCCGCCCCACCCTAATCCCACCCGCCATTACCGCGCCGATATCCGAGGTGCTTTCCGGATTCGATCAAGTCGCCCCGCACTTTCCAACATCGCCAAAGCGGGATTGAACAACTGCGCCTCCAATAGGTCGCACGCCGGCTCGACTCCCGGAGCCAGCGCACCGCCCCAAAATAGACAAGACCGACGCCCCGTTCTCAATCCGGAGTTTGCCAAAGCGTCATTCAATACCCGGCGATTGGCTTGTCTATTGCAGTCTCCATGACGAGACGAAAAGGGCGTTCTCGACCGCAGGTTCGCTTGTTCGGAATCTTTCGAAACGCCTCGACGAGCCAGTCAATCCAGCAATTCCCGAAAAGCCTTTTCGGCCAACTCTTCACAATCGGCCTACTCTTGAACATCCCGGATATCTCGAATTGCATGAACGGGAAACAATATCTGTCAGCAGACAAAGGCATCCGTTCAGCCGGCGATCCACACCTCGCGCTTTCCTCTATTGCCGCACCGGCGGAAGTTGAATCACGCATTCCCGAAAATGCCTCGGACGGACGGAAAGTATTGTAGAAACGGGAGCGCAAATGCAGAAAAGCCGATCCCCGCAAAAAGCGGGGATCGGCTTGTATTCTGGTGGCCAGTCGCGGAATCGAACCACGGACACGCGGATTTTCAATCCGC
>CALMXT010000220.1 GCA_937871125.1 uncultured Zoogloea sp.
GTCTGCCTCCTGACGGCCGCGCTCTCCATCGCCGCGGCAACGCTTCCGCCACACCTGGCCACCCCGTGCGCCGCGGCGGCGGCCTTGCTGGCGGCGGTCGCCGGCGCCCTGCACTGGCGGTGCGTGAAATCCTGCGCCGACGACAGCCGGGTGGCCGCCATCGAGAGCCGGCTGACCAAAACGCAGATGGAAGCCGACATGCTGCGCGAACGCCTGCAGCGCGCGGAAGACGCCGCCGCGAGTCCGTCCGACGACCCCCAGCTGCGCTCCAGGCTGCAACAACTCGAACAGGCGACGGGGGATGCCGCACGTCTGACCGGCGACTTGGGCAGTCTGATCGCCCAGGTCATCGCCGACATGGGCGTTGCGAACGGCCTTGCCCGCGCCAGCGGCGAAAAGGTTGCCGCCGGACACGGCCTCATGATCCAGGCGCGGGCCGAGATCGTGAAGCTGGGCGCCACGCTGCAACGCGCCGCGGACGATCTGGCCACCCTGAACAAGCAATCGGCGCGGATCGGCGACATCGTGGGTTCGATCACCCAGATTTCGGAGCAGACCAACCTGCTGGCCCTCAACGCGGCCATTGAAGCCGCCCGCGCGGGCGAAGCCGGGCGCGGCTTCGCGGTGGTGGCCGACGAAGTGCGCAAGCTGGCCGAGCAGGCCCGCACGGCCAGCACCCAGATCGGCCAGATCGCCAAGGATCTGCACGTGACCTCACAGGATGCCGCGGAAGCCGTGGCGGCAACCGGCCAGACCGTCGACAGCGGCCTGTCGGTGGCGGACCGCGCCCAGGCCGCAATGGCCGAAGTCCAGTCCGGCGCGAAGCGGCGCGTCGAAGTCGTCACCCAGGTTTCGGACGCCATCCACCGCCAGCACGCTATCTGCGACGAGATTCTGTCGGCGCTGTCGCGCGCCTGATCCGCGCCGCGGGCGGCCCAAGCGGCCCCGACGTTGAATAAACCGGCGGAGACCGCTAAGGTCTGGGGGCTGGCCATCGGCAATGACCGGCAGCCGCAATAACCGACGGGCGTCCGCACATCCGCCCGGCCTCCAACCCGCCAGCCTCGGCCAGCGTGCCGACGACACAGCCCATGCCCAGACTCGATCGAATCCGCCACACCTCTCGCCGCCGCCGGAGCGCCCGCTGATGCTCTGGGAGGCGCTCGGCGCGGCCCGCGATCTCGGGCGGGTGCATGACATCGCGGCGGTGCTGATCCGCTACGGCTTCGGCGATCTGGTGCAGCGGCTGGGCATGGCGCAGGCGCTGGAGCGGGCCGGCAAGGTGCTGCACCTGCACCTCAACGGGCCGCAAGACGTGGCGCGGCTGGAACCCGCGGCACGGGTACGCCGGGCGCTCGAAGAACTGGGGCCGACCTTCGTCAAGCTGGGGCAGATCCTGGCGACCCGGGGCGATCTTTTTCCGCCGGAATGGATCGCCGAATTCGGCAAGCTGCAGGATGCGGCGCCGGCGGTGCCCTTCGCCGACATCCGTGCCCAACTGACCGAAGACCTGGGCGAGGCGCCCGAAGCGGTGTTTGCCGAACTCGACACCGCGCCGCTGGCCGCCGCCTCGCTGGCCCAGGTGCACCGGGCGCGGCTGGCCGACGGCACGGCGGTGGTGCTCAAAGTGCGGCGGCCGGGCATCCGGCCGGTGATCGAGGCCGATCTGCGCCTGCTTGGCCGTCTGGCCGAGATCGTCGAGGCCGAAGCGCCGGACCTGCGCCGCTACCGGCCGCGGGAGATCGTCCGCCAGTTCGCCCAATCCCTGCGCCGGGAGCTGGATTTCTCGGCCGAAGGGCGCAACGCCGAACGCATCGCCGCCAGCTTCGCCGACCACCCGGAAATCGTCGTGCCGCGCATCCACTGGCAATGGACCGGCGAACGGCTCAACGTGCAGGATTTTCTCGAAGGCATTCCCGGCCGTAACGTGGCCGCCCTGAACGCCGGCTTCGACCGCCGCCTGCTGGCCCGGCGCGGGGCCACGGCGGTGCTGAAGATGATGCTGGAAGACGGCTTCTTCCATGCCGACCCCCATCAGGGCAATGTTTTCTATCTGCCGGACAACCGCCTGGGCTTCATCGATTTCGGCATGGTCGGGCGCCTGCCGGAGCAGCGCCGCTACGAAGTGGCGGAACTCTTGCACGGCCTGGTGGACCGCAACGCCGGCATGGTGGCCGGCGTGTTGCTGGGCTGGAGCAGCGATACCGAAGGCGACGACGCCGCGTTGCGCGACGAGATCGAGCGGTTTGTGGACGAATACCACGGCGTTCCGCTCAAGCAGCTCGATTTCGGGGCGATGCTGGCCGACATGGTCGGCATCCTGCGCGAACACGGACTGGCGCTGCCGCCCGATCTGGCGCTGATGTTCAAGGCCTTCATCACCCTCGAAGGCCTGGGCAGCCAGCTCGATCCGGATTTCGACATCGCCGCCGAAGCCGCGCCTTTTCTCAAGCAGGTGCTGGTCGCCCACCATTCGCCGGAAGCCCTGGCCCGGCGCGGCTGGAGCGCACTGACTTCGGCAGTCGATCTGCTCGCCGGGCTGCCCCACGACCTTGGCCGGCTGCTGCGCACCGCGCGCCGCGGCACCCTGCGGGTGGAAGTGGAAGTGCCGCCGCTGAAGGCTTTCGGCGACCGCCTCGACCGCGCCGCCAGCCGGCTCACCATCGGCATCGTCACCGCCGCACTGATCGTCGGCTCGTCGATCGCGCTGACCGTGGATCGCGGCAACTCGACCTCCACCGTCGGCCTCCTCGGCTTCATCGGCGCGGTGTTGGGCGGGCTGTGGGTGCTGGTGTCGGTGTGGCGCGGCGGGCGGTAGGTCGAGCCGGGGAAAAGCCCGTTTGAAGTTCGGCCAGGATTCGTCCCCGACGCACGAATGACCTCGCCCGCGACGGGCAGCCCCGGCTTCATCCCGGCCCGAACGGCCGCCCGGCTTGCGTGGGCCGGACGGCGCTCGAACCCTGGCGCGATCAGCCTTCGCCGCCGCCGGTATAACGGCGCGCATAGCGGCGCCCCAGGCTGGTGAGGATCTCGTAACCGATGGTGCCGGCGCGGGCGGCAATCGCATCCACGCCATTCAGCGGATCGGCCAGATCGAGCAGCCCACCCTCGACGATCCGCCCTTCCGGTGCATCGGTGATGTCGACAATCAGGGTGTCCATGGAAATATTGCCGATCAGTGGCAGCGGGAGGCCATCGCAACAGGCGATGCCGCGGTTGCTCAGGCTGCGCAGGTAGCCGTCGGCGTAGCCCACCGCCAGCGTGGCGAGGCGCGAGGGACGGGTTGCGGTCCAGGTATGGGAATAGCCGACCGCCGTTCCGGCGGCGACGCTGCGCGTCTGCAGCACCTTGGCCTGCAGGCGGATCACCGGCCGCATCGGGTTGGGCTGCCCGGCCACCGGTGCGACGCCGTAGAGCGCGGCGCCCGGGCGAACCAGATCGAAGTGATAGTCGTCGCCAAGAAAGATGCCCGACGAATTGGCCAGGCTGCCGCGCACGCCGGGCAGTCTGGCCAAGGCCGCGCGGAAGCGCGCGAGCTGCAGGCGATTCACCGCGTTGCCCGGCTCTTCGGCACTGACCAGGTGGCTCATGACGTACTTCAGCGCGACGCCGTAGAGCGCGGCCGGGCCGCTCGTCACTTGCTCGAACTCCTCCAGGGCCAGACCGAGGCGGGCCATGCCCGTATCGACCTGAAGAATGGCCGGCAGCACCGCATCCACGTCGCGGGCGAGCCCTTGCCAGGCCTGCAGCTGCGGCAGGCTGTTGAGCACGGGAACGAGCCGCTTCCGGACGAATTCGCGTTCGTCGCCGGGGTGGGGGCCGTGCAGGACGTAAATGGCCGCATCGGCGGGAAGCGCCGGACGCAGCGCGATGCCCTCGTTGAGGTGGGCGACGAAGAAGCTGCGACAGCCGGCACGGTAGAGCGCCGGAGCCACCCGCTCCGCCCCCAGGCCGTAGGCGTCGGCCTTGACGACGGCGGCGCATTCCGCGCCAGCCAGCTTGGCCTTGAGGCTGCGCCAGTTGTCGCAGAGCGCATCGAGATCGATGCGGAGCAGGGCGCCTGCCTTGATTTTTTGTTGATCGGTCATGCCGTGGTCTTTCGAAATAGAGGGATATGCGTTGGGTGAATCGTCGCCGAACGGCCCGGCGCCGCTTCCGTGGCCGGGCCGACGGGAATCGAGCGCCGCTCAGGGCAGAGGGCGACTTTCCGACCGGCTCATCCGATAGCCGATGCCGAGCAGGGCAAACCACACCGGCGCCACGTAGAGCGCGACCCGCGTGCTGGGATCGAGCGCCAGGAGTGCGCCCACGGCGACCATGAAGGCGACCACCACCCAGTTCATGTAGGGCGCCCCGGGCATGCGGAAGGCCACCGCTTTGGCCTGTCCGGCAGCCACCGCCTTGCGGTAGCCGAGGTGGGCAATGACGATGACCGACCAGGTCCATAACGCGCCGATCAGGGAAATGCTGGTCACCCAGGTGAAGACCTGCTCCGGCACGACATAGTTGAGCAGCACCCCGATACTCATCAGACCGGCCGAAAAGGTGATGGCATTGGCGGGCAGGTGATGCCGGTTGACCTTGCCGAACGCCTGCGGCGCCTGACGGAACTGGGCGAGGGTGTAGAGCATCCGGCCGGTGCTGAAGATGCCGCTGTTACAGGACGAAGCCGCCGCCGTGATGACCACGAAATTGATCAGGCCCGCGGCGCCGGGAATGCCGATCCGCTCGAAGACGAACACGAAGGGGCTGATGCCGGGCTTGAGTTCGTTCCACGGCACGAGGGCCATCATGACCACCAGCGCGCCGATGTAGAACGCCAGAATCCGCCAGATGATGCTGTTGGTGGCGTTCGGCAAGACCTTCTCCGGATTCTGGGCCTCGCCGGCGGTGACGCCGATCAGTTCGACCCCCTGGTAGGCGAACATGACGATCTGCAGGGTCATCACGACGCCCAGAATCCCGAAGGGCATGAAGCCCTGATGGCTCCATAGGTTCGAGAAGCTGGCCGTGCGCCCGAGCGGCGTGATGCCGAAGAAGATGATGGCCAGACCGATCAGGATCATCGCGACGATGGTGACGACCTTGATCAGCGCAAACCAGAATTCCAGTTCGCCGAAGAGCGCCACCGAGATGCGATTCACCGCATACAACACGGCGAGCGTGGTCAGTGCCGGTATCCATTGCGGCAATTCGGGAAACCAGTAGTGGACATAGACCGCGACGGCGGTGATCTCGGCCATCCCGATGGTCACCCATGTGAACCAGTACGACCAACCGGTGGCGAAGCCGGCGAAGGGGCCGATGAACTCCTCGGCATAGGTGGCAAAGGAGCCGGCCACCGGGCGGTAAAGCAACAGCTCGCCCAGGGCACGCATGATGAAAAAGACGATCAGACCGCCCAGGGCATAGCTCATCAGCAGCCCCGGCCCGGCAACCGCGATGGCCCGGCTTGCGCCCAGAAACAGGCCGACTCCGATCGCCCCACCGAGCGCGATCATCTGGATGTGCCGGTCCTTCAGGCCGCGGTGGAGATCCCGCGCCTCGTGACGGCCTTCTTCGGCTACCAGTGCTTTGACATCTGTCATGACAAATTCCTTTCCGTCCGGCCCCGCCGGATCCGACGATGGGAAGAAGCGTCAGCCCAGGCGGGCGACGACCTCGATCTCGACTTTGACATCGCGAGGCAGGCGCGCCACCTCGACGGTCGAGCGGGCCGGCTTGTGGTCGCCGAAGCGCCGCTCGTAAACCGCGTTGAGGCGGCCGAAGTCGTTCAAGTCCTTGACGAAAACCGTGCATTTGACGACCTGGGCGAGCGACGCGCCGGCCGCCGCCAGCACTGCGCTCAGGTTGTCGAAGACCTGCTCGGTCTGCGCCTCGATGTCGGCAGCCACCGGCTGGCCGTCGGCGCTCAGCGGAATCTGGCCCGAACTGAACAGCCAGCCGTCGACGACGATGGCCTGGGCATAAGGTCCGATGGCCTGGGGGGCTGCGGTTGTGGCGATGACTTGCATGGTGTTATCTCCTTCGATTGGGGTTGATACGGGTTTGTCGGGTGTGGGTGCGCCGGATCAGGCGTAGCGGGCGACGCTGAGGTCGGCCACCGGAATCTCGGGCTGGCGGCCACTGAGCATGTCGGCCACCACGCGGCCCGTGCCGGCGGCCATCGTCCAGCCGAGCGTGCCGTGGCCGGTGCTGAGGGTCAGGTTGTCGTAGCGGGTTTCTCCGATGATCGGCGTGCCGTCCGGCGTCATCGGGCGCAGGCCGGTCCAGAACTCGGCCCGGGAGAGATCGCCCGCCCGCGGAAAGAGGTCGGAAACCACGAATTCCAGGGTCTTGCGGCGCTCCTCCTTGAGGCTCAGGTCGAAGCCCGACAGCTGTGCCGTACCGCCAACCCGGATGCGGTCGCCCAGCCGGGTCACGGCGACCTTGTGGGTCTCGTCCATGACGGTGGATTCCGGCGCCATGGACTTGTCGGTGATCGGCACGGTGATCGAGAAGCCCTTCACGGGATAGACCGGAACGTCGATGCCAACCTGTTTGAGAAGCCCGGTCGAGTAGCTGCCAAGGGCCAGTACATACTGGTCGGCGGTCAGCGTGCCGGCGTCGGTGCGGATGCCGGTGACGCGCCGCCCGTCCTGTTCGATGCCGGCGATGGTGGTGCCGAAGCGAAACTCCACCCCCAGCGCCTCGGCCATGGCGGCCAGATTACGGGTGAATTTGTAGCAGTCGCCGGTCTCGTCCCCCGGCAGGCGCAGGGCGCCGACGAACTTGTGCTGGACCAGCGCCAGGGCCGGCTCGTAGGCCAGATAGCCGCTGCGGTCGAGCACCTGGAAGGGCACGCCGGACTCCCGGAGGATCTCCACATCCTTGCCGATGCCGTCGAGCTGTTTCTGGGTGCGGAACAGTTGCAGGGTGCCCTGGGTGCGCTCGTCGTAGGCGATGCCGGTCTCGGCACGCAGCTGCTTCAGGCAGTCGCGACTGTATTCGGCGATGCGCACCATCCGGTTCTTGTTGACCTGGTAGGCAGCCTCGGTGCAGTTGCGCAACATGGCCATGCTCCAGCGCCACATGAAGGCGTCGAGCATGGGCTTGATGACCAAGGGGCTGTGGTGCATCAGCATCCACTTGATCGCCTTGATCGGAATACCGGGGCCGGCCCACGGCGCGGAGTAGCCGGGCGACACCTCACCGGCGTTGGCAAAGCTGGTTTCCAGCGCCGGACCGGGCTGACGATCGACTACCGTGACCTGGTGCCCGGCCTTGGCCAGGTAGTAGGCGATGGTGGTACCGATGACGCCACTGCCAAGAACGAGGACATGCATGGGAATTCTCCTTGATGAAACGGGTTGAGCATTGTCATGAATGCGATCTAGCGATTCCCGTGCCAGCAAGAAAAATTCATTTAAAACAATAGCTTGTAAAAATCCCCGGCATCTTTTAGGGAAATTCGTAACGATATCGTTACAAAAATACCCGCCCGCGCCCCGTTTTATTCCGATTACCTTTATTTCTCAGTTACTTGAATAATCTGTATCATTATCGATACTCCGTATTCAATTCATTACACTCTCGTCCATGCGTATCGACGTGTTCTTTTCCGACCGGGTCGGGATCGCCCAGGAAGTGCTGGCAGAGCTGGCTCGACGCAGCCTGAACGTGACCGCCGTGGAGGTGGACCCGCCCCACATCTTCATCGAGGCGCCCGCCGTGGATCAGGCCAGCCTCGAGGAACTGCGCGGCCAGTTGATGAGCGTTTCGGGGGTGCGCAGCGTCGAGCCGGTGGGCATGCTGCCGGGCGCCCAGCGGCGTCTCTATCTCGATACCCTGCTCGCCTCGCAGCCCGACCCGATCTTCGCCGTCGATGAAGCGGGCCGCGTCGTGCTGGCCAACAACGCCGCGATCGGCGCCTGCGGCATGGACGAGACGCGCCTGATCGGCACCCCCATGCAGGAGTTGATCGGCAACCCCGAACTGCTCCGCGAGCTGGTGGACGGGGGCTATCACCTGCCGGTGTGCGAGGTCGTCGTCAACGGCGAACCCTATATGCTGGAAACCATGCCCCTGCACGAAGCCGGCGACCGTGTCGCCGGTGCGGTCATGACCCTGCACGCCCCCAGCCGCATGGGCGAACGCTTGAGTGCCCTGCAGAACTACGACGCCGGCGGTTTCGATACCATCCTCGGCAATTCGGCCGGGATCGAGCAGCTCAAGCAGCGCGCCGCACGGATGGCAATGGTGGATGCGCCGCTGCTGATCACCGGCGAAACCGGCACCGGCAAGGAGTTGCTGGCCCACGCCTGCCACGCCGGGAGCAGCCGCCGCAGCCAGCCCTTCTTCGCCCTCAACTGCGCGGCCTTGCCGGAGAGCCTGGCCGAAAGCGAACTCTTCGGCTATGCCGCCGGCGCCTTCACCGGCGCCCTGCGCGGCGGCAAGCCCGGCCTGCTCGAACTGGCCGACGGCGGCACGGTGTTCCTCGACGAGATCGGCGAGATGTCGCCCTATCTGCAGGCCAAGCTGCTGCGCTTTCTCAACGACGGCAGCTTCAGGCGGGTTGGCGGCGACCGGGAGGTCAGGACGAACGTGCGCATCATCAGCGCAACCCACCGGGCGCTCGAGGACATGGTGAGCAGCGGCCATTTCCGCCAGGACCTGCTCTTTCGCCTGAATGTGCTGAACCTGCAGGTTCCGCCTTTGCGGGAGCGCCCCGGCGACATCCTGCCGCTCGCCCATGCCTTCCTGAGCCGCGCCTGCGCCCAGGCCTCCCGCCCGCCCATGCGCCTGTCGCAGGCGGCCTGCGCCGCCATGTTGGCCAACCCCTGGGTGGGCAACGTGCGGCAATTGCAGAACGTCCTGTTCCGGGCGGTCACGATGACCGAGCGCAACATCATCAACGTGGAAGACCTGGAACTGGCCCACGTCGCCACCCCGGCCCTGCCGGGCGACGGCGGAGAGGTTGCCACCCTGGAGCAGGCGGTTGCGGACTTCGAAAAGAACCTCCTTCAACGCCTGTACAAGGAATTCCCTTCGAGCCGCCGATTGGCCAAGCGCCTTGGCACCTCCCACTCGGCCATCGCCAACCGGCTCAGACGCTATGGCATTTCGTAGCAGCGCCGACCCAAAGGGCTTTCTGCGCCTTTCCGAGAGGCGGAGAAGCGCGCTGGTTGCCCCACAATGAAAGTGCCCTCGGCAGTCGTTCGTCGCGCCGGCCCCTCGTTGCAAGACAATGAATGGCACACGGCGCACCACACTGGTCTAGACTGAAGCGATACAGAAAGGAGGCGCATGACGCGCTCCGCCGCTTCAGCGAACACCGGCTTCATTGTTTCAGTCCGTGGCAGTGTTGTAGATATTCGCTTTCAAACCGTCTTGCCACCGATACATTCCCTGTTGCACACCGGGAAAGATGGTCAGGTTGCGATTGAAGTCCTCGCCCAACTCGACGCCCAGCGGGTTCGGGGGATTGCGCTGACACCGACTCAGGGTTTGACCCGCGGCATGCCGGTTGTCGATAGCGGCGGCCCTTTGCTGGCGCCGGTCGGCAAGGAAATTCTCTCGCGGATGTTCGATGTGTTCGGCAACGCCATCGACCGCCTCCCCGCACCAAACGTTCAATGGCGCAGCGTGCATCGGGCGCCGCCTTCGCTGGCCCACCGCTCCACCCAATCCGAAATCTTCGAAACCGGCATCAAGGTCATCGATGTGCTGATGCCGCTCGAACGGGGCGGCAAGGCTGGCCTGTTCGGCGGCGCGGGGGTTGGCAAGACGGTGCTGCTGACCGAGATGATCCACAACATGGTCGGCCAGCATGAAGGCGTCAGCATTTTTTGCGGCATCGGCGAGCGCTGCCGCGAGGGTGAAGAGCTGTATAGCGACATGAAAGCCGCTGGCGTGCTCGACAATATGGTGATGGTCTTCGGCCAGATGAACGAGCCGCCCGGTGCCCGCTTCCGGGTCGGCCACGCGGCGCTGACCATGGCCGAGTATTTCCGCGACGACGAACATCGCGACGTGCTTTTGCTGGTCGACAATATCTTTCGTTTCATTCAGGCCGGCATGGAGGTTTCCGGGCTGATGGGCCAGATGCCGGCCCGCTTGGGCTATCAGCCGACCATGGGCACCGAGCTGGCTCAACTCGAAGAACGCATCGCCAATACCGACACCGGTGCCATCACCTCGATTCAGGCGGTCTATGTGCCGGCCGACGATTTCACCGATCCGGCCGCGGTGCATACCTTTTCGCACCTGTCGGCCTCCATCGTGCTGTCGCGCAAACGGGCCAGCGAAGGGCTTTATCCGGCCATCGACCCGCTGCAGTCGAATTCCAAAATGGCGACGCCCGGCGTCATCGGCGCCCGGCATTACGCGCTGGCCCAGGAAATCCGCCGGACGCTGGCGCAATACGCCGATCTCAAGGACATCATCGCCATGCTGGGCCTGGAGCAGCTCTCCAGCGAAGACCGCAAGGTGGTGGCGCGAGCTCGCCGGCTGGAGCGTTTCCTGACCCAACCGTTTTTCACGACCGAACAATTCACCGGCCTCAAGGGCAAGTTGGTCAGCCTGAGCGATGCGCTCGACGGTTGTGAGCGCATCCTGCGCGACGAATTCAAGGATCTACCCGAAAGCGCGCTCTACATGATCGGCACCATCGACGAGGCCTTGGCCAAAGCCCAAGCCGAGGCCAAGGAAGCCCCGGCGGATCAAAATGCCATCGACGAGCATGCGGCTTAAGATCCTGCTGCCTTTCAAGGTCTTTGCCGACAAGAGCGATGTGCTGCGCATCGTTGCCGAGTCGCGCAGCGGTGCCTTCGGCCTGCTGCCGAACCGTCTGGACTGCGCTGTCGCGCTGGCGCCGGGCATCCTGACCTACGAAACCAAGACGGAAGGCGAGGTTTACCTGGCAGTCGACGAAGGCGTTTTGGTCAAAGCCGGCAGCGAAGTGCTGGTATCCGTGCGCAATGCCATCGGCGGCATGGATCTTGGCGAACTCCACAAGGCAATCGAGCGGGAATTCCTGAATCTGGACGAGCAGGAAAAAAGCGTGCGTTCGGTTCTGGCCAAACTGGAAGGCGGCTTCATCCGCAGTTTCGCGGCACTTAAACATGAATGATCCGGACGACAAGCTCTCCTCGGGAAAAGCCGATTTCAGCCGGCAGATCGAGGCGAAGGCCGCGCGCAAACTGAAAGCCCAGCGCCATGTAACCCAGACGGTATGGTCGGGCCTCGGCATGATGGGGCTGGTCGGCTGGTCGGTGGCGATGCCCACCCTGCTGGGAGCGGCGCTCGGCCTCTGGCTGGACGACCGCTATCCGGGCGGGCATTCCTGGACTTTGGCCCTACTGGCGGCCGGTCTGGTGCTGGGCTGTTTCAATGCCTGGCACTGGGTGGACAAGGAAGGACGCGAAATTCGCAAGCAGGAGGCCGACGACAATGATTGACGCAAGACTTCTGGTGCCGCTCCTGGCAGGCGCGGCGCTCGGCGTGATTTTCTTCGGCGGCTTGTGGTGGACGGTGCGGCGGGCGATATCGGCACGCTGGGTGGCGCTGTGGTTTTTCGCCAGCCTGGTGTTGCGCACCTTGATTGTGCTGGGTGGCTTTTACCTGGCCTGCGGCGACGACTGGCGGCGCTGGCTGACCGCCTTGCTGGGCTTTAGCGTGGCACGCCTGCTCATCGCCCGGCTCACCCGCCCGCAGACAGAGATCGCGGAGGTTCATCGTGCATCTTAGTCCCGACGACATCATCTTCTGGCAGCTCGGGGGTTTCAAAGTCAACGCCACCATCGCCTACACCTGGGGCCTGATGCTGGTGCTGGCGCTGGGCTCCCATCTGGTCACGCGGCGTTTGTCGAAAGGCCTGGAACGCAGCCGCTGGCAGAATCTGCTGGAAATCGTCGTGACCGGCATCGTCTCCCAGATCGGCGAAGTCGGCCTGGCCAAGCCGCGGCAATATCTCGGCTTTCTCGGCACGCTCTTCCTGTTTGTGGGCACCGCCAGTCTGTTCACCATCGTCCCCGGTTACGAGCCGCCAACCGGCTCCTTATCGACGACCACCGCGCTGGCTATCTGCGTGTTCATCGCCGTGCCGATGTTCGGCATCGGCGAATGCGGGCTGGGCGAATACCTGAAGGAGTATGTGAAGCCGACGGCGATCATGCTGCCCTTCAATATCGTCAGCGAACTGTCGCGCACCTTGGCGCTGGCCGCCCGCCTGTTCGGCAACATGATGAGCGGGACGATGATTCTCGCCATCCTGCTCACCATCACACCGTTCATCTTTCCCATCGCCCTGAGCGCGCTGGGGCTGCTGACCGGGATGGTCCAGGCCTACATTTTCAGCATCCTGGCGGCGGTTTATATCGCGGCGGCAACGCGATCGCGAAAACCGCCCCGTGAACCCCAAGCGGAAACATGAATCACGAAAGGAATGACCATGGATAGCATGACCATCATTGCGGTGGTGTCGATCGTCACCGCCGGCCTGACCATCGCCATCGGCAGCATCGGCCCGGCCCTCGGGGAAGGCAAGGCAGTGGCCACGGCGCTGACTTCCTTGGCGCAGCAGCCGGACGCGGCAGCAACCATCACCCGCACCCTGTTCGTCGGCCTGGCCATGGTTGAATCGGTGGCGATCTACTGTTTCGTGGTGTCGATGATCCTGCTCTTCGCCAACCCGTTCTGGAACCACGCCATCGCCCAGATCGCCGGAAAGTAGATCATGCTCATCGACTGGTTCACCGTCGGCGCGCAGGTTCTCAACTTCCTGATCCTGGCCTGGCTGCTGAAACGCTTTCTCTATCACCCGATCCTCGATGCCATCGACGCCCGGGAACAGCGCATTGCCCAAGAACTGGCCGACGCCGATCGGAAAAAAAGCGAGGCCGACCTGGCGCGCGAAGCGTTTCAGCGCAAGAGCGCCGCCTTCGATCAGGAGCGCGCCGCCTTGCTCAACACAGCCACAGCGGCCGCCAATGCCGAACGCCAGCGTCTGCTCGATGTCGCCCGCGAGGAAGCCCTCAGCCTGAGCGCCAAGCGACAGGAAAGCCTGCAGAGCGAAGCCCAGGCACTGCACCTGGAAATCAGCCGCCGCACGCGTCGGGAAGTCTTCGCCATCGCGCGCAAGGCCTTGGCCGATCTCGCTGGCGCGACGCTGGAAGAGCGCATGGTCGTGGCCTTCCTCGGACGCCTGCAGGCCTTGAGTGCCGACGACAAGGAAAAACTGACTTCGGCGCTCCAAACCGCGGGCAAGCCGATTGTCGTGCGCAGCACCGTCGACCTGCCGACAGCCCAGCAAGCCGCCATCGAAGGCCAGGTTCGGGATCTGTTGGGGGCCACAACCACCCTCAGTTTTGAAACGGCGCCCGAATTGGTCAGCGGCATCGAGCTGACGACCGACGGCCACAAGGTGGCGTGGAGCATCGAGGAATATCTGGTGGAATTGGAAAGTACCGTCGGCGACCTCCTTAACCCGAAATTGCCCCCGAATGCGGTTCCCGAGAAAGGTAAAGCCGATGTCGACCGAACCGCTGCACGAGACTCTTGAAAAGACCTTTGGCGGGATCGATGAAGCGCTGAACGCCTTTGTGCCGCAGTTGCAAGCCCGTGAAGTCGGACGGATTTCCAGCATTGCCGCCGGCATTGCCAAGGTTTCCGGGCTGCCCGGCGTCGGTTTCGAGGAAGTCCTGAAGTTTCCCGGCGGCATCGAGGGCATCGCCTTCAATGTCGATGAAAATGAAATCGGCGTCGTCCTGCTTGGCAGTTACTGGAAGCTGCACGCCGGCGATCCGGTCGAGCGCGGCGGCCATGTGGTCGATGTCCCGGTCGGCGAGCGGCTGCTGGGCCGGATCATCGATCCGACCGGACGACCGCTGGATGGCCTGGGGCCGCTCTCGAGCGGTGCGCGCCTGCCGGTGGAACGACCGGCGGCACCCATCATGGACCGGGCGCCGGTCAGCGTGCCACTGCAAACCGGCATCAAGGTCATCGATGCGCTGATCCCGGTGGGGCGCGGTCAGCGCGAATTGATCCTCGGCGACCGGCAAACCGGCAAAACCGCGATTGCCCTCGATACCATCCTCAATCAACGCGACAAGAACGTCCTCTGCGTTTACTGCGCCATCGGCCAGCGCGCCTCCGGCGTCGCCAAGGTCATCGCCACGCTGCGCGAGCAGGGCGCCCTGGCGTACACCGTCGTCGTCGTCACCGAGGGCAACGATCCGCCGGGTCTGGCCTATATCGCGCCGTATGCGGCGACCAGCATTGCCGAGCACTTCATGGAACAGGGTCGCGACGTGCTGGTGGTCTACGACGACCTGACCCACCATGCCCGCGCCTATCGCGAGCTTTCCTTGCTGCTGCGGCGCCCGCCCGGCCGCGAAGCCTTCCCCGGCGACATCTTCTACATTCACTCACGCTTGCTCGAACGGGCGACCCATCTGCGCCCCGAACTCGGCGGCGGTTCGCTGACCGCCTTGCCGATCATCGAAACCGAAGCCCAGGATATTTCCGCCTATATTCCAACCAACCTCATTTCGATCACCGACGGCCAGATCTACCTGTCGCCAACGCTTTTTGAGCTCGGCGTGCTGCCCGCGGTCGATGTCGGAAAATCGGTTTCCCGTGTCGGCGGCAAAGCGCAAAGGGCGGCCTATCGGGCCGTGGCCGGCGATCTCAAACTGGCGTATGCCCAGTTCGAGGAGCTCGAAGCCTTCTCCCGCTTCGGCGCCCGCCTCGACGAAGCCACCCGCCAGTTGATCGAGCATGGCCGGCGGATTCGCGCCTGCCTCAAGCAGCAGGAATTCTCGCCGCTGGCCGTGCCGGTGCAAATTGCCGTTTTATTGGCCTTGACCGCAAAACTGTTCGACCGCGTGCCGCTGCCCCGGATGGCCGAAGCCGAGCAGGCCGTCTGCGCCGCCGCCGCTGACATTCCGGCCGAATTGGCCGCGCGTTTCGAAACCGCCGACAAACTGAGCGACGCCGACCGGACGCTGATTACCGGACTCGCCGAGCACGCACTGGCGGATTTCATTCCAGAGCCCGAGGACCAGACCGCGTCATGAGCGCGACCGCCGCCAGCCTGCGCCGCAAGATCGCCACGGCGGGCGATCTCGAATCCGTGGTTCGCACCATGAAGGCCATGGCGGCCTCGAGCATCGGTCAGTATGAAAATGCCGTGCGGGCGCTGGATGACTACGACCGAACCGTGCAACTGGGCCTGCTCGCCTGTTTCCGCCAGCCTTTGCCAACAACACTCAGGCCGCGAAAGCATGCGAATGACGAGACGATCGGCGCGGTGGTTTTCGGCTCGGATCAAGGCCTGGTTGGCCAGTTCAACGATCATCTCGGCGATTTCGTCGTCGAAACGCTGGCCAAGCTGCCCGGCCGGAAAGTGGTCTGGAGCGTGGGCGAGCGGATTCAAGTTCGCCTCGCGGGCAGCGATCTGGATGTTGGCGTTCAATTCCCGCTCCCGAATTCAATCGGCGCCATCACCACGCTGGTCGGGCAGGTGCTGCAGGAAGTCGAAAATCGGCGGGCGGCGGGTGAAATCGGGCAGGTTTATCTGTTCCACAATCGCCCTCGATCGGGTGCGATCTACGAACCGGTCAGCCAGCGCCTGTTGCCGCTCGACGATGCCTGGCAAAAGGAGATAAGCGCCCGCAGCTGGCCTTCCAGGAATTTGCCGGAAATCATGCCGGGCGGCGAGCAAACCTTGTTTGCCTTTGTCCGCGAATATCTCTTTGTTTCTCTGTTCCGCGCCTGTGCCGAATCGCTGGCCAGCGAGAACGCCAGCCGCCTGACCGCCATGCAGCGCGCCGAGAAAAACATTGACGAACTCCTGGAAAATCTTGACAGCGACTTCCATCGATTACGCCAGAGCGCCATCGACGAAGAATTATTCGACGTTGTTTCGGGCTTTGAAGCCTACGGCCGGTAAGCCATCCGCACCGGACGCCGACCCCGAATTTCCCTGCCCCCGAGCCGGGTTGCACAGGCCTGCGGCAAGCATGCGGTGGCCGACAAACCCCTGCGCCATCCACCGCCCGCAGCCGCATCGCCGCACAAGCCGGAAACCCGCCCCTATTCGGTATCGAAGCCGAGCAGACGGGAGCCGATGATCCGTTCGGCGACGGCTGGCGGGACGTCTTCCACCCATTCGCCGCGGCCGCGCCGCAGCCCGGCCAACACTTCGGCCACGTCGATATGCAGATGGCTGTCGTCGTGGGGCTCGACCGCCAGCAGCTTGCGGTTTTCCTTGAGGAAGCCCAGCAGTTGCCGCAGATTGGCGGGCACTTCCACGTTGTCCAGGGTGACCAGCGCGGTGTCGTCGCCGCGGCGCGGACGCGAGGGATAGACGTAAACGAAGGTGTTGTCGGGGAAGAGCTTGCCGAAGGCTTCCAGGATGCCGCCCTCCAGGCCTTCGTAGAACTTCTCGTCGAACAGGTAGTTGAAGTCGCGCACCGAGAGCACCATTCCGATGGGCTTCTGGGTGTAGCGCCGCAGGTAGGCGCGCAGGCGGAAATAGCGCACGTAGTCCGAAATCATCACCGTGTAGCCCTGGGAGGCCAGCAGGTCGATACGGGCAAGGAAATCGGCGCCGTCCACGTTGTCGCCGCTGATCAGGGAATTCATGGTGATCTCGGCCAGCGACAGGATCTCGCCTTCGTCCACCGCCGCAAGCTGGCTGAATTGCTTGATGCCGGCGCACATCATGTCCACGTTGACCAGCGTCACCGGCTTGAAGCTGCCGCGCATCACCATCACCGGCTTGCGATAGAACAGCTCGCCCGGCACCACCACCTCGCCGGACGGGTCGAACACCACGCCGCGGGTCAGCCAGCTGCGGATCAGGTGCAGGTTCATCAGGCGGTTTTCCACTTCTTCGAAATAGGGCCCGGAGAAATGGATGAGATCGACTTCGATGCGCTCCGAGCCGAGTCCGTCCGCCAGACCTTCGACCACCCACTCCGGATGCTGGAAGTGCTGGAAGGCGCCGTGGATCAGATTCACGCCGAGAATGCCGAGGGCTTCGGACTGCTGCGCGTTTTCGTTTTCCAGCATGCGCACGTGCAGGATCACGTCGCTCGGCTCGGCGCCGGGATGCAGTTGCAGGCGGATCCCCACCCAGCCGTGGCATTCGTTCTTCTGCTTGAAGCTGCGCGCCGTGACCGTGGCGGCGTAGGCGAAGAAGGTGGTGTTCTTGGGCCGCACGTGGGCCAGGCGCTGCACCACCAGCGAGAACTCCTTGTCCAGCATCTGCAGCAGCCGGGACCGGCTGACGTAGCGGTCTGCGTGGCCGTAGATGTCGTCGCTCACCGCCATGTCGTAGGCCGACATGGTCTTGGCGATGGTGCCCGCCGCTGCGCCCACCGAAAAAAAGCGCCGGGCCACTTCCTGCCCCGCGCCGATTTCGACGATGGAGCCGTACTTGTATTTGTCGAGATTGATCTCGAGCGCTTTTTGGTCGGTGGTGAGCGTGTTGTCGCGCGTGTGCATGGTATTCCCCTTGGTCCCGGGCGCCAGTCATGCTCCCTGGCGGGAAGCGCTTTGCCCTTGAGATGAAAATGGATTCCGGTCTGCGCCGCCCGACGGCAGCACCGCCGTCAAGCATATCTTCCGCCGCCGCGATCGGCGCAACGATCTTTGCGCCAACCCGCCCCTGGGCGCGAATTCCCGCTCGACGGAGCCGGTTCGGGCCTGGCGGGCGCTGTCGAGCCTTCGATCCGCCGCTTTGCTGGGGGTTGTTTTTTGTACGACGTATAATAATAATCGTCGTATAAATATATCGGAGATGCCGGCGATGAGCGATCCCACCCAAGCCAACCGGCGCGAGCGCAAGCGCCTGCAACAGCTCGACCATCTGGCCGACACCGCCTGGGCGCTGTTCGAAGCGCAAGGCTTCGAGGCGGTCACGATGGAAGCCGTCGCCGCCGCCGCGGATGTGGCCAAGGGCACGCTGTACAAGCATTTCCCGGTGAAGGAAGCGCTCCTGCGGCACCGCTTCCACCGCGAGCTGGGCGCCGTCTGGCCGGCCCTTCGGGACGAACTCGCCGCCCTCGCGCCGGGGCGTGCGCGGCTGGCGCGCTTTCTCGCCATGCAGGCCCGCTGGTGCGAGCAGCAGCGCAGCTATCTGCTGCCCTACGTGCGCTATCGCCTGAGCAGCGCCGAGCGCTTCGACGCGCGGAGCGAACGCAGCGGCATGGACCGCATCTTTGCCGGGCTGATCGCCGAAGGGCAGGCCGCCGGGGAGTTTCGCAGCGACGTGTCGGCAGCGCTGCTGGCGACGCACCTCCAGTTCGCCCATCTGGCCACCCTCCTGCGCTGGCTTTCGGAGGACGGCCTGTCGCTGGCCGACGAGATGGCGCGGATGCTCGATCTGGTGTGCAACGGCATCGGAGCGCGGCCATGAACGCCCGCAGCGACGGCATGGACGCGCCGATCGGCGCCGCGGCGGCGGCGGAGGCCGGTGCGGCGCGGGTCGGCGGCAAGGGCTGGCAGCTCGGCCTGCTCGCCCGCTACGGCCTGCCGGTGCCGGATTTCTTCGCGATTCCGGCCGGCTGGAGCCGGCACCGGGCGGACGGCGTGCCGCCCGAACTTCGCGCCGGCCTTGTGGACGAACTCGCCGCCCGCGGCTGGACCGACATCCCGCTGGCGGTACGTTCGTCGGCGGTGGACGAGGATGCGGCCGCGGCCTCCTTCGCCGGCATCTTCCGTTCGTGCCTCAATGTGCGCGGGCCGGACGCTCTCGTCGCGGCGGTGGCGGAGGTATGGGCGTCCCTCGATACGCCGACGGCGGCGGCCTACCGCTCGCGCCTGGGCATTGCCGGCGAGCCGGCGATGGCGGTGGTGGTGATGCCGCTGCTGGCGGCCGCGGCGTCGGGCATCGCCTTCACCTGCGATCCGCTCTCCGGCCGCGAGGACCGGATGCTGGTGCATGCCCACTGGGGTTTGGGCGAGACCCTGGTCGGCGGCGAGGCGGCGGGCGACGAATACGTCTTTGCCGAGGATTCCACCGACACCTGGCGGCGCGTCGAAACCCGTACCGGCAGCAAGACGACGATGAGCGTACCGGCGGCAACCGGCGGCACGACGCGGGTGCCGGTCACGCCCGCCCAGGCCGGCGCGATCGTGCTCGACACGGCGCAGGCCGAGGCGCTCGCCGCGCTGCTGCGGGACGCCGCGGTCGCGCTGGATTTCGTTGCCCCCTTCTACGATCTGGAATGGGTCTGGGACGGCGCGGATTTCTGGCTCACCCAGGCCCGTCCGGTGACGCGCCGGCCCCATCTCACCTACCCCGCGCTGCGCGGGCAGCCGGCAATCTGGACCCGCGGCAACACCTGCGAGGTGATGCCCGAACCGCTGTCGCCGATGGACTGGAATTTTTCGCGGCGGGGCGTGAACGACCTGCTCGAACCCGGCTGGCAGCTCGCGGGCCAGCCGCTGCTGGCGGGCGTGCAGCGGGCCGGGCTGTTCGACGGCCGGCTCTATCTCGAAGCGTCGATCCTGCAATGGGAAGCCTGGCAGGCGATCGGCCTGAAGCCCGAGGCGTTCAACGCGATCATGGGCGGCCATCAGCCGGCGATCCCGCTGCCCGCCGCCGGCTGGCGCGACCGCCTGCGTCACCTGGGCAATACCCTGCGCTACCTGCGGCGGGCGCCCGCGCTGCGGCGGCGCGGGGAAGCGGAGGTGACGGCGCTACTGACGCTGTCGCGCGAGTTGCGCAGCGCGTCGCTACCGGACGACGAGGACGGCCTGCGCGCACTGCTCTACCGCATCGCGGCGCCGGCGCGGGAATCCCGCGGGCTGTTCTTCCTGCAGGGCTCGGGCGGCGGCGGCATGTCGATGCTGCTCGATACGCTGGAGCGGCGCTTTCCCGGCGAGGGTGCCGCCATCGGCGCCGCGCTGCTGGCCAACGGCGCGCCGAGCGTCACCGCCCGTCAGGGTTACGCGCTGCTGGAACTGGCACAGCTCGCCCACGGCCCCCACGGACGCGGGCCGGACGACCCGGCCTTCGTCGCTGCCTTTCAGGCCTTCCTCGACGAATACGGCCATCGCGGCCATTACGAAACCTATCTGCGCAACCCGCGCTGGGACGAAGCACCCGAGCGGCTGCTGGAGCAGCTTCCGGCGCTGGCAACGGTGGACTGCGCCGCCCTGGAGGCGCGCCGGAAGGCGTCGGCCGCCGCCGCACGGGATCGCCTGCGCCGCAGCGTGCCGTGGTGGCGCCGCCTGTGGCTGCAGGCGCTGGTCAAGACGACCAACACCGAATGCAACCAGCGCGAAGCGGCACGCAACGCGCTGATCGCCCTGCTGGCGGCCGGTCGGCGCGCGTGGCTCGCCGCGGGCGAACTGTTGGTGAAGCGCGGCCTGATCGCCGCCCCGGACGACGTTTTCATGTTGATGCCGAGCGAGGCCGAACGGGCCATCGACGGGCAGATTGCGGGCGCCGGCCTGCGGGAACGGGTCGCGGCGCGGGCGGCCCTGTTCGCGCGTTGGCAGGCCGCGACGCCGGTCGAGTGGTTGCGCGTCGAAGCGGCCGGGCAGCGGATCGCCGGCGAGACGAGCGCGGTGGCGGACGGGACGCCCGGGCGCGAGGTCTGGCGCGGCGTGGCGACCGGCACCGGGGTGGCCCGCGGACGGGCGCGCATCCTGCGCCATCCGTCGGAAGGTGTGCGCCTCGTGCCGGGCGAGATCCTGGTCGCGCCGTCGACCGATCCGGGCTGGACGCCGCTTTTTCTCAAGGCCGGCGGACTGGTGGTGGAAACCGGCGGCTACCTCTCCCACGGCGCCATCGTGGCGCGGGAGTTCGCCCTGCCGGCGGTGGTGAATCTGCCGGGCGTGCTCGGCGCGCTGGCGGACGGCGACGAGGTGGAGGTAAACGGACTCACCGGCACGGTCCGCCTGCTGGCGCGGGCGGAACCGGCCGGTCGCTGAAGCTCAGCCGAGGAACATCTTGTAGGCCGGGTTGTAGGTTTCTTCGACGTATTCGTAGCCGAGGCGCGCCAGAAAACCCTGAAAGGCGTCCCGGTCGGCGGGCGGCACCTGCATGCCGACCAGCACGCGACCGAAGTCGGCGCCGTGGTTGCGATAGTGGAACAGGCTGATGTTCCAGTCGGAACGCAGGGTTTCGAGGAAGTTGAGCAGGGCGCCCGGACGCTCGGGGAACACAAAACGGTAGAGCACTTCGTTTTCGGCCTGGGGCGCATGGCCGCCGACCATGTAACGGACATGGCTCTTGGCCATCTCGTCGTCGGTGAGATCGAGGCAGGGCAGGTCGTGGCGTTGCAGCATCTCGGTGATGCGCACGCCTTCGGCGCGGTTATGCACCCCGACACCAACGAAGATGTGGGCCTTGTCGGCGTCGCCGTAACGATAGTTGAACTCGGTGATGTTGCGGTTGCCCAGCAGGTCGCAGAACTTTTTGAACGAGCCCGGTTTTTCGGGGATGGTGACGGCCAGCACGGCTTCGCGCTGCTCGCCGATCTCGGCGCGCTCGGCGACGAAGCGCAGGCGGTCGAAGTTCATGTTGGCACCCGAGGCGACGGCCACCAGGGTCTTGTCCTTGAGGTGGTTACGCTTGGCGTATTCCTTGGCACCCGCCAGCGACAGCGCACCGGCCGGCTCCAGGATCGAGCGGGTGTCCTCGAAAACGTCCTTGATGGCGGCGCAGATCGCGTCGTTGTCCACCACGATCATTTCATCGACGTATTCCTGGCACACCCGGAAGGTTTCCTCGCCCACCAGCTTGACCGCTGCACCGTCGGCGAAGAGGCCGACGCTCTCCAGTTCGATACGCTTGCCGGCCGCCAGCGAGCGGGTCATGGCGTCGGAATCGACGGTCTGCACACCGATCACCTTGATGTCGGGGCGCACCCGCTTGACGTAGGCGGCCACCCCGGCCAGCAGCCCGCCGCCACCCACGCAACAGAAGATCGCGTGGATGGGCTTGCCGTGCTGGCGCAGGATTTCCATGCCGATGGTGCCCTGGCCGGCGATCACGTCCGGATCGTCGTAGGGATGGACGAAGGTGAGCTTCTCGTTCTTTTCGAGTTCGACGGCGTGGACGTAGGCGTCCGAGAAGGATTCGCCGGCCAGCACCACTTCGCCCCCGTTGCGCTTGACCGCGTCGATCTTGATCGCCGGGGTGGTGGTGGGCATGACGATGACCGCCCGCACGCCGAGCTTCTTGGCCGACAGGGCGACGCCCTGGGCATGGTTGCCGGCCGAGGCGCAGATGACCCCGCGCTTCAGGGCCGCCGGGCTCAGGTTGGCCATCTTGTTGTAGGCGCCGCGCAGCTTGAAGCTGAACACCGGCTGCATGTCCTCGCGCTTGAGGAAAATCGTGTTGTGAATGCGCGCCGACAGATTGGGGGCCGGGTCGAGGGGCGTTTCCATCGCCACGTCGTACACCTGGGCGGTGAGGATTTTCTGAAGATAATCGGGGTGCGGCGCGCTCATTGGGAAAACCTGTATTTCAGCTGATGAAGCATCGGAGGGTAGCAGCCGGGGCGGGCGCGCTGCAACATGCGGGTTTATCTCGAGGAACGGACCATGAGCGACATCCAGCGCGCCGGCACCACGCAGCGCTATTCCGATTACACCGTCCACAACGGCGTGGTTTACTGCGTCGAAGTGCCGCCCGACGAGCACGCCGACGTCGCAACCCAGACCGCCGCCATGCTGGCCAGCGTGGAGACCCTGCTGACCCGCGCGGGCAGCGGCAAGGATCGTCTGCTGCTGGTCACCCTCTATCTCACCGACATGAACGACTACGACGCGGTGAATGCCGTCTGGGACGCCTGGGTGCCGGCGGGCACCGCCCCCACCCGCGCCTGCGTGCAGGTGACACGCCTGGCCGCCCCCGGTTGGAAGGTGGAAGTGGCGGTGCAGGCTGCGTTGTGAAACGGCACGAAAAACGCCTCTCCTGTCATGCAAGCGGTCTCCGGGTGCCGCACCCCGCCGACCTGGAGCGTTATCGACTTTACATTGCCTTTACCGCGCCTATATTTATCTGATGGACACATGACAGGGTAACGCCCCCACGAGAGGAACGCCCTGGACAGGCGTCTTTCGTATGGGACGTTTTCATCTCGGGGAGAGAGTCATGGCTTGGTGCAGGCGTAGCTGTCGTGGTCTGGTCGCGTTGTCTCTTGCCTTGGCAGGCGGCCTGGCCCAGGCGGGGCCCTATTCGGCGATGTACGTTTTCGGCGACAGCCTTTCCGATTCGGGAAACGACCTCGTCATCACCGGCAACGTAGGACCGTCCCCCGCGTACTACACCGACGGCACCCACACCGGCCGCTTCACCAACGGCCTCAACTACGCCGATCGGCTGGCGACCGATTTCGGCCTGACCCTCGCCCCCTCGCAGGCCGGCGGGAGCAACTATGCCTACGGCGGCGCCCGCAGCGACTATGTCAGACAGGATCTGGTCGCCTACGGTGCACTCAGTTTCAACGCCCAGATCGGCCAGTATCTGAGCGGAGCCGGCAACGCGGCGGACCCCAACGCGCTCTATGTGCTGTGGATCGGCGCGAACGACATCTCCGACGCCATCTCGCAATCGCTGAAGGCCCAGGGCGACCTGACCCCCATCCAGAACGAAATCGGGCAGACGGTCGGCGACATCGTCACCGCCCTGGTCACCCTCGAAAGCCTGGGCGCCAGGCACTTCCTGATCGGCAACTCCCCCGACCTGAGCCTGACGCCGTCAGTCCGCGGCCTGGCTTCGATCTTCGGCGCGGGCGTCCAGACGCTCGCAAAAGGCGCCAGCATGGCTTTCAACAGCGCGCTGAGTTTCTATGTGCCCGCCAACACCTTTGCCACATCCGACGTGACGATGTTCGACGCCTTCGGCCTGCAGACCGCCATGACGGATCATCCGGCGGACTACGGCATCAGCAACGTGACGAGCGGCTGTTACAACGGCCAAGTGGATGGCACCCCGACGCCCGGCGCCGGCCCCATTACCGAATGCCCCAACCCGAACCAATACATCTACTTCGACACCGAGCATCCGAGCGCCACGCTGCACGAGTGGGCAGCGCGCACGATCTACGCCCAGCTGGTGCCGGAGCCGGCGCAATGGGCGCTGACCCTCACCGCGCTCGGTCTGCTGGGCTTCGCGCCCCGCCGGCAACGGCGCGACTGAACCCGTCCGACGCCTTGCGGCCGACCGGCCCGCGCCTCTCCGGCGCGGGCCTTTTCTTTGCTGCGCCGCGCACTTACCGCCGCGCCGACCGGAACCGCCACCCCGCCCGACGGTCCTACCCAAGGTACCCCCGCTGTCCGTAAGGCTTTGTTTTTCGACAGAAGGCGGGGCGCTCCGCTAAAATGCCCAGTTCCCTGTCGCAAAAATCCAGGTAACGCAATGACCCAACGCCTGCGCGAGATCCCCTACAACTACACCTCGTTCTCGGATCGCGAGATCGTCATCCGCCTGCTCGGCGCCGATGCCTGGCAGACGCTGGACGCCTTGCGCTCCGAGCGCGTCACCGGCCGCTCCGCGCGGATGCTCTACGAGGTGCTGGGCGATGTGTGGGTCGTCCAGCGCAATCCCTACCTCCAGGACGACCTTCTCGCCAACCGCGACCGCCGCGGCGCGCTGATCGAAGCGCTGCGCCATCGCCTCGACGAAGTCGAGAAGCGCCGCGAGGAATCCGGCAAGGTCGATCCCGAGCGCAGCGCCAAGGTCGCCCACCTGATCGCCGCCGCCCACGGCGCAGTCGACCGTTTCAAGCGCTTTTTCGAAGACACCTACGATCTGCGCAAACGCGTCAAGCACGAGCTGGCCCGCCACACCCGCAAGGACAACATCTGCTTCGACGGCCACGCCCGCGTCTCCCACGTGACCGACGCCACCGACTGGCGCGTCGAGTACCCCTTCGTGGTGCTCTACCCGGACACCGAAGAAGAAATGGCGCCGCTGGTCAAGAGCTGCATCGAACTCGGCCTGACCATCATCCCGCGTGGCGGCGGCACCGGCTACACCGGCGGCGCCGTGCCCCTCGACGCCAAGTCGGTGGTCATCAACACCGAAAAGCTGATCTCCCTCGGTCCGGTCGAAGAACTCGTGCTGCCGGGCCTCGATGGCCCGATGGACAAGCCCTATGCCACCATCCGCACCGGCGCTGGCGTGGTCACCGAACGCGTCGCCGAAGCCGCCTCCGAGGCCGGCCGCGTGTTCGCCGTCGACCCGACCTCCGCCAGCGCCTCGTGCATCGGCGGCAACATCGCCATGAACGCCGGCGGCAAGAAGGCCGTGCTGTGGGGCACCGCGCTCGACAACCTGGCCTGGTGGAAGATGGTCACGCCGGACGGCAACTGGCTGGAGGTCGAGCGCCTCAACCACAACTTCGGCAAGATCCACGATCAGCAGACCGTCGAATTCCGCCTCCGCCGCTTCGACGCCAAAAACTACAAGCAGATCGGCGAAGAGATCCTCACCATGCCCGGCGCCGCCTGCCGCAAGGAAGGCCTCGGCAAGGACGTCACCGACAAGTTCCTCGGCGGTGTGCCGGGCGTGCAGAAGGAAGGCACCGACGGCCTGATCGTGGCCGCCCGCTGGGTGCTCCACAAGATGCCGCCGGTCACCCGCACCGTGTGCCTCGAATTCTTCGGTCAGGTGCGCGAAGCCGTGCCCGCCATCATCGAGATCACCGACTACTTCAAGCCGGGCGGTGCCGGTCACGCGGCGGGCCTGCAGCTCGCCGGCCTCGAACACCTGGACGAACGCTACGTGCGTGCGGTGGGCTACACCACCAAGGCCAAGCGCCACGGCCGGCCCAAGATGGTGCTGATCGGCGACGTGGTCGGCCACGACGACACCGCGGTGATGGGCGCCGTCTCCGACGTGATCCGCATGACCAACACCCGCGGCGCCGAAGGCTTCATCGCCGTCAGCCCCGAGCAGCGCAAGAAGTTCTGGCTCGACCGCTCGCGCACCGCCGCCATCTCGCGCCACACCAACGCCTTCAAGGTGAACGAGGACGTGGTGATTCCGCTGCCGCGGATGGGCGATTACTGCGACGGCATCGAGCGCATCAACATCGAGCTGTCCACCCAGAACAAGCTGGCCCTGTGCGACGCACTCACCGAGTTCCTGCAGGGCGATCTTCCGCTCGACACCGGCGACGCCAACATCGGCCGCGACGAGTTGATCGGCGAACACCTCAAGGACGCGCTGGACCACATCGCCGGCGTGCGCCGCCGCTGGCAGTGGCTGCTCGATCACCTCGATCTGCCGCTGGCCGAGGCCGAACCGCAATTCGCCGAATACGGCGTGGTCGCCGGCGAACTCTCCAACCGTGCCGCCAACCCCAAACTCTTCCACCGGCTGCAGGACTACTCGGTTCGCACCTCCTGGAAGACCGAACTGCGCGCCCACCTCGACAAGATCTTCGACGGCCAGCTGTTCGGGCCGGTGCGCGACGGGATCAAGAAGGTGCACAAGCAGGTGCTGCGCGGCCGCGTCTTCGTGGCGCTGCACATGCACGCCGGCGACGGCAACGTGCACACCAACATCCCGGTCAACTCCGACAACTACGAGATGCTGCAGACCGCCAACCACGCGGTCGACCGGATCATGGCGCTGGCCCGCTCGCTGGACGGCGTGATCTCCGGCGAGCACGGCATCGGCATCACCAAGCTCGACTACCTCACCGACGCCGAAATGGCCAATTTCTGGGCCTACAAGCAAAAGGTGGACCCGGAAGGCCGCTTCAACCGCGGCAAGCTGATGCGCGGCGGCAACCTCGAAAACGCCTACACGCCCAGCTTCAACCTGATGGGCCACGAATCCCTGATCATGGAGCAGACCGCCATCGGCGAGATCTCCCACGACATCAAGG
>CALMXT010000221.1 GCA_937871125.1 uncultured Zoogloea sp.
AAAACCGCTTGCAATTATTTTTGTTGCAGTGCAACATAGAGCCATACCGAATCTAGTTCGGTGATCGCAAGCCCAACCCACTTGAGGAGATCATCATGTCCGTTACCCCCGAAGTCATCGCCGCCGCCGCCAAGTCCAACGTTGAAGCCGGTCTGAACTCCGCTTCTTCCTTCGTGGCCACCGTGTTCGCCGCTGTCGAGCGCGTTTCCACCCTGAACCTGGCCACCGCCCGCACCGCTTTCGACGAAAGCGTCGCTTTCTCCAAGGCTGTGATGGCCGCCAAGGATCCGAAGGCGCTGGCCGCCCTGAACCTGGGTGTCCTGACCCCGTCCGTCGAGAAGGGCGTTGCCTACGGCCGCAGCCTCTCCGCCATCGGCACCGACACCAAGGAAGAGCTGACCAAGCTGATCGAAGCCGAAGCCGCCGCTGCTGGCAAGAACTTCGACGCCGCCCTGGAAAGCCTCTTCAAGAACGCTCCGGCCGGCTCCGAAGCTGCCGTCAAGGCCGTGAAGACCGCCCTGGCCAACGCCAGCACCGCCTACGAAGGCGCTGCCAAGGCTGCCAAGCAAGTCGTCGCCGCGGCGCAAGCCAGCGTCGAAAAGGCGGCTGAAGTTGCCGTGCAGAACGTTGAAAAGGGCTCGAAGGCTGCTGCTTCCGCTCTGAAGGTTGCCTGATTGGAAAATGCCTGCGGTGAGTTTTCGCTGCAGCCTTCCAGGTAACATCGAAAAAGGCCCTCCGGGGCCTTTTTTCTATTGAGGAGTCGTTTCATGGGTCGTCGTAAATCACCGCTGCTTTCCGCGTTTTTCAAGATGACCCGTGCCGGCATGCGCCAGTCCGCACGCATCGGCAAGGCTGCTGCGCAGCAGGGGATCGCGTCCGGCAACAAGCTGGCCAAGGATGCCGGACGGATGCTGCACGCCGTCGCAACCCCGACCGACGCGCCGCAGGCGGTGACCGGCGGTCGCTGGTACGAGGGGCGCTGGGGACTCGGGCCGCTGGCGATGCGGCGTTACCGCTTGTTCATCCCGACCGGCGGCAGCATCCGCAAGCCCTTGCCGCTGCTGCTTTTGTTGCACGGCTGCGCCCAGGATACGGCGGCCTTCGCGGCGGTGACCCGGGCGGCGGCCACCGCTAAATCCCGCGGCTTTGCGGTACTGATGCCCGAGCAGGCCCAGGAGGCTAATCCCCAGCGGTGCTGGAACTGGTTCGGCAGCGACGCGCGGGTCAGCATCGAAACCGAGATCCTGATGGCCATCGTCGATCACGCGGTGGCGGAACATCCCCGGGTGGCCGGGCCGCTCTTTGCGTTGGGGCTGTCGGCCGGCGGGTCGATGGCCTTGACACTGGCGCTGAACCATCCGGAGCGCTTTACCGCGGTCGGCAGTCATTCCGGCGCCGCGCCCCACAGCGCGCGCACGCCGCTGCAGGCCGGTCAGGCCATGCGCGGGCGCCGCTCGCCGAACGCCGAGGCGGTGGCCCAGCAGCTCGCCGGCCGCCGTCTGCCGCCGCTGGTGCTGATCCACGGCGATCTGGACGCGGTGGTGTCCTTCGAAAGCGCCCGCGCTTCGGCCGAACTGTGGCTGGAACTGCTGCCCGACGGCGTGGCCGTCCGCGAGAGCGTCGGCGAAGTGCAGCGCGGCACCCGCCGCAAGCTCACCCGCAGCGACTGGAAGATCGGTGGCCGGCCCTGGGTGCGCCTGCTGCGCGTGCATGGCATGTCCCACGCCTGGAGCGGCGGTGCGGCGGGGCAGGCCTTCTCCGATCCGACCGGGCCGGATGCATTGCGGCTGGCGTGGCAGTTCTTTGCGGCTAACATGAA
Source organism: uncultured Zoogloea sp. (assembly GCA_937871125.1). Classification (GTDB taxonomy): domain Bacteria; phylum Pseudomonadota; class Gammaproteobacteria; order Burkholderiales; family Rhodocyclaceae; genus Zoogloea. The sequence goes on from CALMXT010000221.1 coordinate 1,820, forward strand.
ACAAGCCGCTCCCGCGCGCTAGTCCGACAATCGGATCACCCCCTTCCTGCTGGAGGTCGTCATGTCCGCTCCGTCATCCGCCGCAAGCCTCCACGATCGCGCCGCCGGCGCGTTGATGGGCGCCTTCATCGGCGATGCCCTGGCCCTTGGGCCGCACTGGTACTACAACCTCGATGAACTCCACGCCGATTACGGCGACTGGATTTCCGACTACACCGCACCCCGGCCGGGCCGCTACCACACCGGCCTGAACGCCGGCGATCCGTCCCAGGCGGGGGTGCTGCTCGAACTCACGCTGCGCTCGCTGGTGGACAGCGGCGCATACGACGAACTGGATTTCTGCCGCCGGCTCGACACCGACTTCTTCCCGCAGATCGACGGCACGCCGATGGCCGGCCCCGGCGGCTACACCAGCCAGTCGATCCGCGAAGCCTGGCGCAAGCGCGTCGGCCAGCGCCTGCCCTGGGGCCAGTGCGCGGGCAATGCCGACACCACCGAGGCGGCGGAGCGCATCCTGGCGATTGCCGTGCGCTATGCGCTGAAGCCCGCCGAACTGGCCGACGCGGTGACCCGCAACACCGCGCTGACCCAGATCGACGGCACGGTGATGGCGATGACGGTGGCTTTCGGTGCGACCCTGGGCATGCTCGTCGAAGGCCATGCCCTCGACGGCGAGCTGTCGGGCAAGCTCATGGCGCGGGCCAAGAGCGGCGAGCTGCCTTTCCATACCGTGACCAGCGGCAAGTTGCAGGCTCCGCGCCCCGGCCAGATCGAAGCGTCGACGGTGGGGCGGTTTCCGTCGCCGGATGCGCTGCTCGGCCCTTCATGCATGGCCCTCGCCGCCCGCGACCCGGACATCCGCATCGATCCGGCCTGGAAGGTGTCGCTGGTGTATGGCATGCCCTGCGCCGTCTATCACCAGTTTCCGGCGGCCTATTATCTGGCGGCGCGTTTTGCCGACGACTTCGAGTCGGCCGTGCTGCATGCGGTGAATGGCGGCGGCCAGAACCTGGCCCGCGCCATGCTCACCGGCGCCCTGGCCGGCGCGCAGACCGGCCTTTCGGGGATTCCGCGGCGTTTCATCGACGGCCTTGCCCGTTCGGACGAACGGGTTGGTCTGGCCTTGCGGCTGGCCTCCGCGCTGGAGGCGTGAGGCCGGCGGCGTTTCAGCAACGGCCTTTCTTGGCCTGGCCCGGCGGACAGAAATGATCGTCGCCGCCGCGGCCGGGCTGCGGTCCGCAGTTGCCGCGGAAGTTCTTGTGACCTTCGTAGCGGCGGCAGTTGTCGCGCCACCAGTTTTCGTCGCGCCAGCGGCCGCCGTCCCAGTAACGGCCGTCGCGGTTGCGGTCGCCGATGTAGAGCGAGACGCCGGGCGCGCGGATGGAAAGATCGACGTCCACCGCCGCGACCGGCGTCGCGGCGGCGAGGGTGAGCAGGGCCAGGGGGAGGAGCAGGACGTTGCGCATGGCGAACCTCTTGGGTGATGGGTGTGCCGACAACTATAAACCGGCCCGTCCGGACCGCCCGGCGACAATACGCTGAATGGCCCTCCCCATTCCGGTGTCGTTACAATAGCCCACGCCCAAACCGGCCGGCCCTGCGCCCGCCATCTCCAGGAGACAGCATGGCCGTCATTTTTTCCAAGACCCCCAAGGGTTACGCGGAGATCGAAACCCGTGCCGGCGGCCTTGCTCCACGCGTGCGCCGGGTGCTGATCTTCGTGGACGGCAAACGCACGGTCGAGGACCTGCGCGGCATGCTGCAGTCGGACGATCTGCAGCACACCCTCGGTCTGCTGGAGGAAGACGGCTATATCGAGATGGTCGGCGGCGTCGGCCCCGGCGGGCGGCCCCTCACGGTCGAGGAGGTCCAGCGGGCGACCGCCGCTTTCCGTCTGCACCCGCCGGGGGAAGACCCGGTGCGTTTGCAGAAGGCCCGCAACTTCATGCTCAACACCCTCAACGCCTTTGTCGGCGCGCTGGGCACCAGCTCGCTGCAGGAGCGCATCGAGGCGGCCGGCAACCAGGCCGAACTGCGCAGTCTGTTCGACGAGTGGTATCACGCCATCGTCAGCTCCCGCAACGGCCGGCGCGAGGCCGAGCATCTGCGCGGCAAGCTCCTTGAAGTGATCTGAACCGGCCGGCGCTCCGGGGGCCGCCACTTGCCCGGCGTCAAGGCTGCGCCGGCTGCGGCGAACTAAGCTGCGGAGCGGTGAATCGCCCCATCGGGTGGCCGGGGTCCGGGGTACTGGCCCGGCGCCGTCCGTTCTTCTTCACAGGCCCGACTCTCGCCATGGACGACTCCAGTCTCGACTTCGATATTCCCGGCCGCGAAATCGCCGTCGCCGCCGAGGCGCTGTATCTCGCCAATCTGATGATCGTGCCGGGGCTCGGCTTTGCCGCCTTGCTGGTGCTGTGGCTGCGCGAGCGCCAGCGGGCGCCGGAACTGGCCCGCGGCCATCTGCGCCAGACGCTGGCCGCCAGCCTGTGGGCCGGCGCGCTGCTGGTGGTGGCCAACGCGGCGATCATCCTGGCGGGTGGCTACACTTCCGCTTCGACGTGGATCATCGTGATCCTCTATTTCACGACCTGCCACTCCACGCTGATCTTCTGCGGCGCCATCGGGTTGTCGAAGGCGCTGGCCGGCAAACCCTTCCGCTTTCCGTTGATCGGGCCGCGCTGATGGCCGCGCCGCGGGTGATCCCGATCAAGCTCGTCGGGGCCGCGCCAGCCGACGGCGGCCGTCAGCGCTGGCGGCGCTGGGCGCAGGCGGGCTTTTTCGTGCTGTTCGTCTGCGCGCCGGTGTTCAACCTGCTGCGCTTCGATCTGGTTGCCGGTCACGCGTGGCTGCTGGGGTTCGAGTGGCATGCCGGGCTGGAGGACTTTTCCGCTGGGCGGATCGACGCGCTGGGCGCCGTTTACCGGGTGATCGGCCGCGTGCTGCTGCCTATCCTGGCGGTGGGGGCGGTGCTGCTCGGTGTGGCGTGGAAATGGGGGCGGCTCTATTGCGGCTGGCTGTGTCCGCATTTTTCGGTGGTCGAGACCATCAATGGCTTCATGCGCCGGGCCACCGGCCGGCCCAGCGTGTGGGAGTCGCGTCCGCTGCCGCCCCGCGAGCCGGACGGCACGCCGGTGGTGTACGACCGTCGGTGGTGGCTGATTACCGTGCCGCTGGCGGTGGGTTTTGCCTTTGTCTGGGCGGTGGTGCTGCTCACTTATCTCTTGCCGCCCTTTCAGGTTTACGGCCACCTGCTGGCCGGGGCGCCGAGCCGCAACGAGTTCATCTTCATCGCCGCGGGAACGTTGGCGCTGTCGGCCGAATTTCTCTTCGCCCGTCACCTGTTCTGCCGCTATGCCTGCGCGGTGGGGATGTTCCAGAGCGTCGCCTGGATGGGCAACCGGGGTGCGATGGTGGTGGGTTTCGAGCGCGAGCGGGCGGCCGATTGCGCCAGTTGCTACAGTGCCTGCGACCACGTCTGCCCGATGCGCCTCAAGCCGCGAAACATCAAGCGCGCGATGTTCACCTGCACCCAATGTTCCCAGTGCGTCAGCGCCTGCGAAACCACCCAGCGGGACAATCCCCGCGGTCCGTTGCTGAAGTGGGTTGCCGGCGAGGCGGCGCGGCGCAACGAGGCGGCGTTTTCCGCCCCCAAAGCGGCACCCAAACCCGAAAGGAAAATCCAGTGACCGGCTTCAACGATTTCGCCATCGCCCGTGCGCTCCACGTGCTGGCGGTGCTGCTATGGATAGGCGGCGTGGCCTTCGTGACGATGGTGCTGATCCCCGCCTGCCGCGGCATGGCCGAGCCCCAGGCGCAGCTCGATCTCTTCGAGCGCCTTGAACACCGCTTCGCCGCCGTCGCCCGCTGGAGCGTGCTGGTGGCCGGCGCGTCCGGGTTGTGGCTGGTGTGGCGGCTCGACCTGTGGGCGCGTTTCGCCGACCCGGCCGGCTGGTGGTGGATGCACGGCATGGTGGCGGTATGGACGATCTTCGCGCTGATGCTCTTCGTCCTCGAACCCTTCGTGCTCCACAAGCTCTTCCAGGCCCACGCCCGCCGCGACCCGCTGGGCACGATGGCACGCATCCAGCGCGTGCATGTGGTGCTCCTCACCGTGAGTCTGGCGGTGGTGCTTGGCGCGGTGGCGGGGAGTCACGGGGGCTGGCGTTTCGGCTGAGACTTCCAGGGCGGATGCGCCGAATCAGGCGCGGGTGGCCCAGGCCTGCTTCAGGGCTTGGGCCAGCACCGCCGGGTCTTCGGCGCCGACCACTGCAAGGCGTCGGTCGAGAATGTAGGTCGGCACCGAGGCGATGCCGAGCCGGCGGATTTCGTCTGCCCGGGTTCTCAGTTCGTCGCTGCCCGCGCCGGAGGCCAGCCAGGCTTCGACCGTGGGGCCGTCATGGCCGGCTTCGATGGCGGCCTGGATCAGCACGGCCCGGTCGCCGACGTTGCGGCCCCGCTCGAACTGGGCGACGAACAGGTTTTCGACGAGGGCTTCGGCATCGCCCCGCTGCTGGGCCCAGTGGATCAGGCGATGGGCGTCGAAGGTGTTGGCGCGAAGCGCGATTTTGTTGAAGGCGAAGGCCAGCCCCTGATCCCGTCCGGCGGCGCCGATGCGCGCAAAGATTTCGTCGACCCTTTCGCGGCTGCCGAACTTGGCAATGAGAAAGGGCAGATAGGGTTCGCCTTCGGGCGGGGTGTCGGGGTTGAGGAAGAAGGGTTGCCAGCGTTTGCTGCAGGCAAAGTCGGGGATGTCCTGCCGAACGAGTTCGATTGCGGCGGAAAGGCGGCGCAGGCCGATGAAGCACCAGGGGCAGACGATGTCGGAAACGATGTCGATGGTCAGCATGGGAGTGTGGGCAAGCGGTGGGGCGGACCGGTTTATCCCCGTCCGGGGTGGTCAAGCCTGTGGGTAAGTTGTGGGGCGTCGGAGCAGGGGATTGATCGGAAGGCGTTTTTTGCGGCTGCCTAAAAATCGGGCAGCCGCTGCGGTTCAGCTCGAACAGCTCACCGCCAGTCCGGCCGCCCAGTCCGGCGGCGGGGCGGCGAAGCGTTCGAATTCCGGCTGTTCGTCGAAGGGTTTGGCCAGGCAGGCGAGCACGTTCTCCACTTCCGTGAAATTGCCGCCCTGGGCGGCGCGGATGGCGGCTTCGGCGATCCAGTTGCGCAGCACGTATTTGGGATTGACGGCCCGCATGGCGGCCTGACGCTCGGCGTCCGGACGGCCTTCGGCGCCGAGGCGGGCACGCCACAGGGCGAGCCAGGCGTCGAGGCCGTCCCGGTCGATGACGAGGTCGCGCAGCGGGGCGTCGGCGGCGGTGCGGGTGGCTTCGTCGACCTGCGCCGGCAGCTCGCCGAGGCGGCGGAAGAACTGGGTGTAGTCCGGGTGCTGTTGCTGGAGCAGGCCGAAGGTTTCGCCGATAAAGTCTTCGTCGCCGGGCAGGGCGCGGGCGAGGCCGAGCTTGGCGCGCATGAGGTCCATGAAATGCCCTTCGAAGCTCGGGGCGTAGCTTTCCTCGATGGCCGCCTGCACCGCGTCGGGTTCGCCGATCAGCGCGGCCAGCGCGCTGCCGAGGGCGTAGAGGTTCCAGTGGCCGATCTGCGGTTGCGACCTGTAACTGTAGCGGCCGCGGTCGTCGGAGTGGTTGCAGATGTGGCCGGCGTCGAAGGCGTCCATGAAGCCGAAGGGGCCGTAGTCCAGGGTGAGGCCGAGGATCGACATGTTGTCGGTGTTCATCACCCCGTGCATGAAGCCGACGGCTTGCCACTTGGCGATGGTTTCCCCGGTGCGCCGGCCCACGTCGGCGAGCAGCGCGGCGTAGGGGTTGGCGGCCTCGCGGCATTCGGGGCGGAAACGGTCGATGACGTAGTCGGCCAGCTGGCGCAGTTCGGCGGGCTTGTTGCGCGCGGCCCAGTGTTCGAAGGAGCCGAAGCGGATGAAGCTGGGCGCGAGGCGGGCGACGACGGCGGCGGTTTCGATGGCCTCGCGGCGCACCGGGGCGTGCGATCCGACCACGCTGAGGGCGCGGGTGGTGGGAATGCCGAGGGCGGCCATCGCTTCGGAGCACAGGAACTCGCGGATCGACGAGCGCAGCACGGCGCGGCCGTCGGCAAAACGCGAGTAAGGTGTCTGGCCGGCGCCCTTGAGCTGGATTTCCCAGCCCGAGTCGGCGCCGGAAACTTCGCCCAGCAGATGCGCGCGGCCGTCGCCGAGCTGGCCGGCCCACACGCCGAACTGATGGCCGGAATACACCGCGGCCAGCGGTTCGCTGCCGGGCAGCAGGCGGTTGCCGGCAAACACCTGGGCGAACTCGGGTCGCGCCAGTTCGGTGGCGTCCAGCCCGATCAGCGCTGCCGCTGCGGGGCTGGCGGCGACGAGGTAGGGATCGGGGAGCGGATCGGGCGGCAGGCGGGTATAGAAGGCGTCGGGAAGCCGCGCGAAGGCGTTGTCGAAGGACAGGGTTTCGAGGGTGGACATGGTGCGGTGGCCATCGGTTGAGGGTGGAGCCGGCCGCTATGGGTCGGACGGCGCTGGGGTCTGCGGGGCGCGGACTGCAGGCGATTATCCGACTAAAACGCTCTGGTATGTGTGGGTTGCCGCCCGTGGAGCGTTCGGGTTTGGGTTCAGGCTTCGCGCGGCACGCGGATTTCGAACTCCGCGCCGCCGTCTGGATGATTGCGCGCGCTGATTTCGCCAGCGTGGCCGAGGACGATTTCGAGGGTGATGGCGAGGCCGAGTCCGGTGCCGCCGGCGCCGGTCTTGGTGGCGCTGCTTTGCACGAATTTGTCGAAGATGCGTTCTTCTTCGCCCGCGGGGATGCCGATGCCCTGGTCGCGGACGATGAAGGCCAGGGCGGCGCGCTGGCCCAGCATCGCGTCGCAGTAGCTGAGGGTGATGGTGCCGCCTTCCGGCGAGAACTTGATGGCGTTGGCGAGCAGGTTCTGGACGGCGTGTTGAATCTGCTGGACGTCGATCAGGGCGATGGTGCTGGCGGTGTGGACCTCGGTGACGAGGGTGAGTCGGTGTTGGGCGAGCAGCGCGGCGAGGTCGAGCCGCACGCGGTTCACGACGACGGTGAGATCGGCCCTGTGCAGGGCGAACTCGACCCGTCGGGCTTCCAGCTTGGAGAGATCCAGCAGATCGTTCACCAGGCCGGCAAGGCGGCTGCCGCTCTGGTGGATGCGGGTGAAGTAGCCGGCGATTTTTTCGGGCGGCACTTTGCCGCAGCGGGTTTCGCCCAGCCGGGCGTAGGACAGGATGCCGTGGAGCGGGGTGCGGAACTCGTGGGACATGTTGGCGAGGAACTCGCTCTTGAGCTGGTTGGCCCGCTCGGCGGCGTCCTCGGCCCGCACGATGTCGGCGGTCTGGGCGGCAACCAGTTCGGAGAGGTGGTCCCGGTGGCGGCGCAGTTCGGCCTCGATGGTCTTGCGTGAGGAGATGTCTTTCGAGGTGCCCCGATAGCCCAGGAACTCGCCCTCCGCCGAGAAAACCGGCAGGCCGGCGAGGCTCAGCCAGGTGATCGATTCGACCGGATGGCATACCTTGTATTCGAAGTCGCGGAACTCTTCCCGCGCGTCGATGGCTTTATGGTAACGGGCCCATTTCGCTTCGTCGGCCAGGTCGTCCGGCGCCGCGAACTCCTCGCGCCGGCGTCCGCGCACGAGGTCGATCATCTTGTGGCCGTCGGGGCCGCGGCCGAGGTAGCCGGTGAAGCGCATGTTGGCATCGGTTTCCCAATACCAGTCGGAGGAGACGGCGGAGTAGTCGCGGAAGCGTTGCTCGCTTTCCTTGAGCGCCTTTTCGCGGGCCAGCAGGGCGCTGATGTCCGAGCCGACGATGACGACGCCTTCGAGCTTGCCGCTGCGTTCGTAAAGGGGCGTGGCGCGCAGCATGAAGTGCCGCGTCGTGCCATCCGGCAGACGGCTGACGATGGTGGATTCCATGTCCAGGCCGCCCTTTTTCAGGATGGTGCGGAACAGCACCGTGCCGGGGGCGAAGCTCGGCGAGGCGGCTTGCAGCGGGATCAGGGTTTCTTCGGCGAGCAGCTTGTCCGGCGATGTGCCGATCAGGCTGGCCGGGTCGATGCCGAGGCTGCGCCGCACCGCCTCGTTGGCCTGCCGGATGCGCCCGAAGCGGTCCACCAGCAACATCGGGCTGTCCATGGTTTCCAGCACATTGGTGATGAAGGCGGTCAGCTTGGTCTGCTCGATGTTGCGCCGTTCGAGCTCGTGGGATTGGGCGCTGACTTCGCTGACCATCGCATCCATCGTCGCGGTGACGGCGGTGATCTGCTGTTCGAGGGTGGCGTTGGCCTGACGCAGGGCTTCCAGTTCGGTGTGCAGGTGCTCGACGTCGCTGAGCACGGGCGGCGCTTCGTCGGCGAGCACGATGCAGAGGGCGTTGCCGACCCGGCGGACGGGCAGGGCGCTGCCTTCGACGCGGGTGTCGATCTGCAGGCCGTGGGCCGGGCAGACCAGATGGCCGTGTTCGTCGGTGGGGCTCTGGCTGAGGTGGTGGCCTTCGTGGGGGCAGGCGGCGGGAACCGCCGTCCAGCTGGTGCCGTTCCAGATCAGGACGAGGTGCAGTTCGTCGGCCCGGTTGGGCAGATGGACGCGGCCGCAGCGGCGCTCGGGATGGCCGGGAACCGGACGCAGGTCGTGGATGGGAACGGTGAGTGTCGCGCTCATGCGCAGATGTCCATGATCCGGGCCGCGGCCGCGTCGACCGCGGCGGCGACGGCGCCGGAGAGGCCGGGTGAGAAGGCGGCGATGTGACCGGCTTCGACGCCGATCAGGCGGATTTCGGGCAGCCGGTCGAGGGCGGCCGGCAGCAGTTGCAGCAGGCTGCCGACGCCGGCGCCGTGAAACCCGGCGCGGGCTTCGTCGCGGGCGCTGCCGTCGGCGATGGCGGTGGCGTCCAGTTCGTGCAGCGAGCCGGGGGGGCCGAAGCCGGCGACCGCATCCACGACGATGGCCCGGTGGCAGTTTTCGAAGCAGCCGATGGCGGCCAGCCCGGCCAGATCCGCGCGCATCAGGCGCACCCCCGCGGGCAGGCTGGCTGCGGCGAGCCGGGCATGCACAGCGGGGCCGAAGCCGTCGTCGCCGTGCAGTTCGTTGCCGAAGCAGACGATATGGACTGTGTCAGACGCCATAGCGATGCTTCTCGCCCCGGCCGACGAAGTGCACGGTGCATACCAGGCAGGGGTCGTGGGCGCGCACGATGTGGCCGACCTCGATGGGGTCGGCCGGGTCGGCCAGTTCGAGGCCGATGACGCTCTGTTCCCAGTGGCCGTGGCGGCCGGCGCTGTCTTTCGGCGAGGCGTTCCAGGCGGTGGGGGTGACGATCTGGTAGCGGGAGATGCGGCCGTCCTTCACCTGTATCCAGTGACCGAGGCTGCCGCGGGCGGCCTGGACGAAGCCGTAGCCTTCGCCATTGTCGAAGGCGTCGGCGGACGGCGGCAGGTAGTGGGGCGTGCCGAGCTGGCCGGCGAGGTCGGCGAGGTGCTGCTTCATCCGCCGCAGGGCGTGGCCGCAGCGGCGCAGGCGGGCGAACTGGCGCAGCCAGGTGTTGGGGCCTTCGTGGGCGAGCAGCGCGACGATCAGGGCGTCGCCGCCGGTGAGCAGTTCGGCCAGCGGGCCGGTTTCGACCACCAGTTCGCCGTAGCGCGGCGCCTTGGCCCAGGTGTAGCGGTCGGTGTCGGGCTGGTAGTCGGGAACGGTTTCGCCGAGGTAGGGATGAAGGCCGCCGGGGTAGGGGCGATACCAGGCGTGGCGCACGTGTTCGTTGATGAGGGCCGGGTCGAAGGCGTCGAGCTGGCCGGTGTCGGCGTGGTAGATGCCGGCGCCGGGCAGGGTGGCGGTTTCGTAGGGCGGCTGCCAGTGCTGCGGGTCGTGCCACGCGCCGGCGTTGAGGAAGTGATGGGCGCCGATGCCGATCTTGTGCAGGCCGATGGCCCGCGCGAAACGGGTCAGGAGGCCGATGGCGCTGGCCGCGTGGGGGGCGGCGTCGAGCCAGGCGAAGAAGCCGTCGACGCTGTCCAGGGCGAGCCAGTTGTCGAGGCTGTCGCCGATCACTTCGGTTTCGTAGTAGTCGATGGCCTGGTCGACGATGTCGTTGCAGTCGATCAGGTCGCGGGCGCTGGCGCCGCGGGTGATGCCGCCGGGCAGCATGTAGGAGGAGTGGGGCCACTGGCCGCCGAAGATCGCCACCAGTTCGACCACCTTGCGCGTGGCGGCGAGGGTGGCGCGGACGACGCGGCCCTTGAGCGGCGCAAAGGCGGCGTCGATGTCGGCAAAAAGGGGCTGGCCGGCGTAGCGCGGGTGGACGAAATCCGGGGTGAAGAACAGGAAACTCTGGCGCAGGTCCGACTGCACGTTTTCGGCCATCAGGCACAGGTTGCGCACCA
>CALMXT010000222.1 GCA_937871125.1 uncultured Zoogloea sp.
TCGCGCCGCGGCTCGATGTGGATGTCGCTGGCGCGCTGCTCGAAGGCGTACTGCCACAGCCAATCGACGATGTTGACGATGTGACGGTCGTTGGCATCGTACTGGCGGTTGCCCTGTCCGAGTTCCACCAACTGCTCGAAGGACGACAAGTGGCTTCCGCCGGTGTGGCCGCCGCTGCTCTGCACGGCCTTCTTCACCGAACGGGCCAGGTTGTAGAACTCGACCAGATAGCGCGCCACATCCACCGGATTGGCAACCACCCGGCGGATGTCTTTTTTGAGGATGCCGCCAACCTCCTTTTCCCACTCGCGCAGGAACGGCTGGGTTGTCGCCACCACCACTTCGCGCAGCCCGACCTGCACCGGCAACACCCCGAAACGCGTCGCGTAGGCCGAGGACATCACCGCAGTCACCGCCGCAAAATCGATCTTCAGCGGATCGATGCGCAGGTAATCCAGCCCGACCTTGCCGGCCAGCCACTCGGTCAACTCCTCCAGGCCCAAGACCCGGTGCGGCGGGCGCTTCGAAGCCCACTTCTGGTTGGCGACGAGAATCAGCGGATGGGTCTCGACCGGCTTCTGGCGCTGGGCCATCAACAGGGCGTCCGCGTCGGCGCGGTCGACGTAGCTGTCGGCAACCAACAGATCGAGGACTTCGGCGAGACTCAGGCGGTGTTCATGGACGGCGGGCGCCGTCCGGAAAGGCAGGGTCGACATCGGGACGCAAAGGCGGCTGGCTGGAAGCAAGCCCAAAAGATAACGGCATTCCGCGTCCCGCTGCCGGAAATTTACACAGGCTTACCAGCCATGCCGACCGCGGTCGTGATCGCGGTCGTTGTCCCAACCCCGGCCGCGGTCGAAATCCCGCCCATGACCCGGCCCGTAACCGCCGCGGTAGGACGGCACCACGACCACCGGCGGCTCGACATAGCGGGGGCGATGACCATAACCGTAGCCCGGTCCGACCGGGGCCACGACACAGCCTCCGAGGGTAGCGGCGGCAAGCGCGATGCAGATCAGGCGTTTCATGAGGTGCTCCAATCAAAGGGTCTGCTCCTTCAACGCGCGGCCGGGCAATCGGTTAGTGGAAAACGATCTCGAAATGTTGCGGCTTCGTCGAAAAAATCTTCGCCGACCCTCTTGCCAAACATGTATAAACGAACAGTAAAATGACGATGTCACTCAACCGGAGAACCATGTCATGAAACGCATCCTGTCCTTCCTCACTCTTGCCCTGGCCGGAATCAACCTCGCCTGCGCCGCCGTCAACATCAACACCGCCACCCCCGGCGAACTGGACGGCGTCAAGGGGATCGGCCCGTCGAAGGCCCAGGCCATCGTCGATTACCGGACCAAGAACGGCCCCTTCAAAAGCCTCGACGACCTGAAGAACGTCAAAGGTTTCGGCGAAAAGAGCATCGCCAAGCTCAAAGGCGAACTGAGTATTTCCGGCCCCAGCGAAAGCACCAAGAAGTAAGCCTGCAGCCAACGGCGGCCCGACCGGCGGGCCGCCGCGGCAAGGCCATGACGCCACAGCGAAATGGCGTTATCGTTGGCGGACTCACCCGCCCCAACGCCGCCGAGCGATTTGCCGCCCATTTTTCACCTGGAGAACGCCATGTCCCGCCGTCTCCCCGCCGCACTCCTCGCAATCTCCTTGCTTTCTGCCTGCGGCGTTGCCGATGTCGGCAGCAGCGCCGCCACCGCCGCCAAAATCAAGGCTCAGGAAGCCGAACAGGCCCGGGCCACCAAGGCGCAGGTCGAAAAACAGCTCGAAGACGCCCGCCAGCAAGAAGAGCAACAACGCAAGGCCATCGACGCAGCCACCCGCTGACGCCTCTGCCTCGTCTCACGGCCCGACGCAGATCGATCGCTGAATCCGATCTTCGTCCTCGCCGCTTGAACATTCCGTGTGACGTTCCCAGCCGACCCTGAAAGGATGCTCCCGTGACCGTCTCCACCCGCCGTGGTTTTGCAGTGGCATCCATTCTGATCGCCGTGGTCGTGGCCATCGTGGCAGGGCTCGCCCTATTCCGCCCGGGCGCCCACAGCGACGCCGACGCGGCGGACGGCCCCTTCGAACTCGTCGAACTGGCCAACCGGGATTTCGACGGGTCGCCGGCCCTGGCGCTGACCTTCAGTCAGCCCCTCGACTCCCGCCACAGCTACGACAGCGAAATCCAGGTCTTCGAAATGCCGCCGCGCGACGGCGAAGCCCGCCTCGACAACGACACCGACGACGACGGCGACCCGGAGAGCCGCGACGCCAAGGATGCCGCCACCGTCAGCACCGCCCCGGCCGATGTCGCCAGCGAGGGCGGAAAACTCGTCAAGGGAGCCTGGACCGTCGGCGAAAACCCGCGCCTGCTGTTCTTCCCCCACATCAAACCCCGCAGCCGTTACGTCGTCCGTGTCGCCGCCGGCCTACCCAGCCGCGACGGACAAAAACTCGAAGCCGAATCCCGTTTCTCCGTCCTCACCGCGGCCGTCCCGCCCACTTACTACTTCGCCAGCCGTGGCATGGTCCTCCCGGCGGGGCAGAACGGCGGCCTGCCGGTCGTCACCGTCAATGTGCCCGAAGTGGATATCCAGTTTCTGCGGGTCAAATCCGATCAGTTGCCACGCTTCCTCGACCGGGTCATCGCTCAGGCCAAGGCACCCAAGCCCCAACCGGGCAGCGAAACCGATGGCGACGAAGAAGGCGACTATCCCGATTACAACGATCGCAACCGTCGCCTGAACCTGCGCGGCGCCGTCAGCAACTGGGATCTGGACAGCCTGCACACGCTCACCGACAGCGTCTATTCCGGGCGCTTTCTCACCGAGCAAAAGGCCGACCGCCGCAGCGTCACCTTCATTCCCGTCGAAGACGTCAAGGAGCTCCGCGAACCGGGCATCTACATCGCGGTGATGAGCCAACCCAAGCGTTTCCGTTACGACTACCAGGTCAGTTATTTCTACGTCAGCGACCTCGGCCTGCATGTGCGCCTGTTCGAAAAGAGCGCCGACGCCTTCGTCAGCAGCCTCACCGACGGCAAAGCTCAACGCGGCGTCGAAATCGCATGGCTCGACGAAAACGGCAAGACCCTCGCCCGCGGCGAGACCGACGGCGACGGTCGCGCCGCCTTCGCCGAACGTCCGAAGAACGCCCGGGTCATCGTGGCGCGCAAAGGCAACCAGCTCTCGCTGGTCACCACCCGCGAACCAGCCCTCGATCTCTCCGAATTCGACATCGCCGGCCTTCCCGGTCGTGCCGTGCGCCTCTTCGCCTGGTCCGGCCGCAATCTCTACCGCCCCGGCGAAAATTTCGATCTGTCCGTTCTCGCCCGCGACGCCGACGGCCGCCCGCTACCGCCGCAGCCGGTCCAGGCCATCCTCAAGCGGCCGGACGGCAAGAGCCAATTCACCGCCACCTGGCAACCCGACGCAAAGTTTGGCGGCTACTACCGGCGCGTCATCGAACTGCCGGCCGACGCACCGACCGGCTCCTGGCAACTCGAACTGCGGGCCGACCCGGCCGACAAGCTCCCCACCACCACCTATCGTTTCGGCGTCGAGGAGTTCCTGCCCGAGCGCATGAAACTCGAACTCACGCCTTCCCAGGCCAGTTTCGACCCTGGCCAGCCCTACGCCCTCGCCGTGCAGGGCAGCTACCTCTACGGTGCGCCCGCCGCCGGCAACCGCCTGCTCGGCGTGGTGCAATACGAACGCCAGAAGAATCCCCTTTCCGCCCAGCTTCCCGGCTTCGAGTTCGGCGACTCGAACGAGGACAGCGCCCGCAGCCGCGTCGAACTCGAAGAAACCCTGCTCGACGATGCCGGCAAGGGCAGCTTCGACATCGATCTCGCACCGGTTGCAGAACGCCAATCGCCCTACACCGTGCGAACCACCGTCAGCCTGCTCGAAAGCGGCGGCCGGCCAGTGATCCGCTCGGTCGAGCGCATCCATTGGCCAGCTCCCGTGCTGGTCGGCATCCGACCGCTTTTCCAGGGCGACTACGCACGCGAAGGCAGTCAGGCGAGCTTCGAAGTGATCCGCGCCGACCGGACCGGCAAGCTTGGCGGCGCCACGCTGCCGGCCCGCCTGTTCCGCGAAGATCGCAACTACTACTGGCGCTTCGACGACCAGCGCGGCTGGCACTCGGGTTTCACCGAAAGCGACGAACTGGTCTTCAGTACCAGCGTCAGCGTTCCCGCGGGCGGTCGCGGACAATTCGGCGTGCCGGTCAAATACGGCCGTTACCGCGTCGAGATCGCCGATCCCGCAACCGGAAAGACCCTCAAATACCGCTTCTACGCCGGCTGGAATGCCCGCCAGGACGAAGAACAGGGCACCCGCCCCGACCGCGTCGCCCTCAAGCTCGATAAACCCGCCTACCGGGACGGCGACACCGTCAAACTCGCCATCGCCCCGCCCCACGGCGGCCAGGCGCTCGTCACCGTCGAGGGCGATCGCACATTGTGGGTCAAACGCCTGACCATGCCCGAAGCAGGCACCACCCTCGAAATTCCGCTCGACAAGGAATGGCGCCGCCACGATCTCTACGTCTCCGTACTCGTCCTGCGTCCCGGTTCCGAAGGCGAGAAGGTCACCCCGGCGCGGGCCGTCGGGCTCGCCCACATCCCCCTCGAACGGGCCGAGCGCAAGCTGGCGGTGAGCCTCGAAGCGCCGAAAAAAATCCTTCCGGAAACCACACTCAAGGTCAAAGTCCGGGTTCCGGCCGCCAAAGGACAAGCAGCGCTGCTTACCCTATCGGCGGTGGATGTCGGCATCCTCAACATCACCCGCTTCCCCAGCCCCGACCCCCACGCCAATTTCTTCGGCAAGCTGCGCTACAACGCCGATCAATACGACATCTACGGCCGCCTCATCGAGAAGATGGGCGGGCGCAAGGGCAAACTCAAATTCGGCGGCGATAGCGCGCCCAAACCCACCAACAGCCTGCCGAAAAAGGTGCGCCTGGTGGATATCTTCTCCGGCCCGGTCGCCCTCGACGCCCAGGGCGAAGCCGAAGTCCTGCTGCCGGTGCCCGACTTCAACGGCAGCCTGCGGCTGATGGCGGTCGTCGCCACGGCGGACCGATTCGGCAGCAGCGACGCCGAAATCGTCGTCGCCGCCCCGCTGGTGGCCGAACTCTCCACCCCGCGCTTTCTCACCGTCGGCGACAGCGCAGTCGTCGCCCTCGACCTGCATAACCTGTCCGGTAAGGGGCAAACGCTCAAGATCGAACTCGTCTCGCCCGACGGGCTCACCATCCGGAACGCCACCCGCAGCCTCACCCTTGCCGACCAGCAACGCCAGACCTTGCGCTTCCCGGTGGAAGCCGGCAGCGCTTTCGGTCTCGCCGGCGTCCAGGTCAAGGTCAACGGCGGCCCGATTCCTCTCACCCGCCAGTTCGGTCTGCAAGTCCAGGCGCCCACGCCTCGCCAACAGATCAATCGACGCTTCACCATCGCCCCCGGCGAAACCCTCGTCGTCAAGGATGCGGAAACCGGCGGTTTCCTGAGAAGTTCGGTCGAAGCCCACCTCAGCCTATCCGATCAACCGCCCATCGACGTGCGCAGCGCCGTCCAGGGCTTGCTCGTCTACCCCTACGGCTGTGCCGAACAGACCACCAGCACCGCCTATCCTCATGTTTTCGTAGATGAAGAGGCAGCCCGGCGGTTCGGGCTCAAGCCCTTCACCCGCGAGCAGCGGGCGGCCATGCTCGAAAAGTCCATTGCCCGCCTCGGCGCGATGCAGGCACCCAACGGCGGCTTCAGTCTGTGGGGCAATGTTTCCGAATACGAATACTGGTTGTCGGCCTACGTCACAAACTTCCTGCTGGACGCCCGCGAACAAGGCTTCAACGTTCCCGCCGCAATGAAGCAAAAGGCCGGCGACTTCCTGTTGGGCGCGCTCCAGGAAGGCGTCGCCGGCTTGCCCAGCAGCAAACCGGCCTACAACGAAAACAGCGTCTGGCAAGACCGCCATTACGCCGGCAGCGGTCGCTTCGGCGTGCTGGCCTACGGCGGCTATGTCCTCGCCCGCGAATCCCGTGCCCCGCTGGCCACCCTGCGCCAGCTCTTCGAACTGCGCAGTCAGGCCCATTCCGGCCTCGCCCTGATCCATCTCGGGATTGCGCTCAAGCTGATGGGCGACGAGACACGGGCCGGCACCGCCATTGCCGAAGGGATCGCCAAACCCCGCGACAGCGGCTACTGGTGGGGCGACTACGGCAGCCCGCTGCGCGACGCTGCCTTGTCCTACACCCTGCTGCAACGGCACCGGATCAAGGCCGACAACGCCGCCAATCTGGTGGCCCTCGCCGCCGCCGAACTGGAAAAGAACCGTTGGACCAGCACCCAGGAAAAGCTCGCCCTGTTCCTCCTCGGCCGCGAACTTGGCAATCCCGAAAAAGGCAGCACCTGGAGCGCCGAGCTCACCGACAAGAACAAGGCCGAAACCATCTCCGGACCGGGCGGCCAAACCCGCGGGGTGACCGCCGCCAGCCTCGCCGACGGCCTGAAGATCCGCAACACCCACAAGGACAAGCTGTTCGTCGAACTCGCCGTCGCCGGCCATCCGTCCAAAATGCCCGCCAGCCGTAGCGACGTCATCGCCCTCAAACGCGAAATCTACGACGCCAACGGCAAACTCGTCGGCGACCGACCGCTTCAGGTCGGCGAAAGCGTGCTGGTACGCATCCACGTGATGCCCAAAATCTGGGTCAGCAACGGCCTCGTCGTCGACCGCATTCCGGCCGGCTTGGAAATCGAAAACCTCAACATCGCGCAGGGCGAAAAAATGGGCACGATCAGCATCGCCGGCATCAACCCCGCCGACGCGATGGCCGACCGGCGCATCCAGCACGTGGAATTCCGCGACGATCGCTTCGCTGCCGCCGTTCGTCTACAGGGCGAGTTGAACCTGTTCTATCGGGCGAGGGTTGTCACCCCGGGCAAATTCGTGATCCCGCCGCTCTACGCCGAAGACATGTACCGCCCCGACACCTACGGTCTTGCCGACAGTCCGACCGGCCTGAGCGTCATCGACGGCAAGGAGCGATAGACCCTGAAGCGCCTGCGCCCGACCTGGTTCCGGCCGCTGCGCCACGGTCTGGCGCTCGCGCTGCTGGGCCTTCTGATCGCCGACCGGCTGTTCCCGCCCCCCATGCCGGGACGGGATTCGGCGCGTGCCGTGCTGATCGTCGCCCGCGACGGTACGCCCCTGCGCGCCTTTCCGGATCGCAATCACATCTGGCGCCATCCGGTCAGGCTCGACGAAGTCTCGCCGCTCTATCTGCAAGCCCTGCTGGGCTACGAAGACCGCTATTTTCGCTGGCATCCGGGTGTCAATCCCGTTGCCCTGGTGCGTGCCGCCGGACAATGGGCCAGCAACGGACATATCGTCTCCGGCGGCTCCACGCTGACGATGCAGGTCGCCCGGGTGCTCGAACCCACGCCACACACCGTGGCCGGCAAGCTGCGCCAGCTTCTACGCGCCCTTCAGCTCGAAGCCCGCCTGTCCAAGGACGAAATCCTCGGTCTGTACATCAACTACGCGCCGATGGGCGGCGTGCTGGAAGGCGTCGAAGCCGCCAGCCGTGCCTATCTGGGCAAGCCCGCCCGCCGCCTGAGCCACGCCGAAGCCGCACTGCTGGTCGTGCTTCCCCAGGCTCCGTCGCTGCTCCGCCCCGACCGGCACGCCACCGAAGCGCGCACCGCCCGCGACAAGGTTCTGCGGCGCATGGACGGTCGATGGTCGCCGACCGACATCGCCGATGCCCTTCAAGAACCGGCCTACGCCCAAACCCTGCGCCCACCGCTACTCGCTCCCCTGTTGGCCGAACGTCTGAAGCGCCTGACGGCCGGACAGGCGCGCGTCGACACCTTCATCGATGCCCAGGCCCAACAAAACGTCGAATTGCTGATGGCCGACCGGCTCGGCGCGCTCCCGGTCCGCGTCTCGATGGCCGTCCTGGTTGTGGACAACGCCACGCTCGAGGTACGCGCCTATGCCGGTTCGGCGGATTTTGCCGACAAGGAGCGCTTCAGCCACGTGGACATGGTGCGCGCCATCCGCTCGCCGGGTTCCACCCTCAAACCCTTCCTCTACGGTTTCGCCCTCGACGAAGGCCTGATCCACTCCGAATCCCTGCTGGCCGACGTGCCGCAATCCTTTTCGGGCTACCAGCCGGGCAACTTCCAGCAATCCTTCCACGGTCCGGTCAGCGTCTCCGAAGCTCTGACCAAATCGCTCAACGTGCCGGCGGTCGAAGTGCTGGAACGCCTCGATCCGGTGCGCTTCGTCTCGCTGCTGCGTCGCGGGGGGCTCAGGCTCGATTTTCCCAAAGGCGGCGAACCCAATCTGGCGGTGATCCTCGGCGGCGCCGGCACCAGCCTCGAACAACTGGTTGGCGCCTATACCGCCTTCGCCCGCCAGGGCGTCGCCGGCAAGCCCCGCTACACGCCGGCCGACCCGCTGGAAGAGCAACGCATGCTGTCTGCCGGAGCGGCCTTCATCGTCCGCGACCTGCTCGAATCGGGTGGGCCGGTCGGTCGCGCAGTGGAAAGCGGCGCCGGCATCCGCCGCGGCATCGCCTGGAAAACCGGTACCAGCTTCGGTTTCAGGGATGCCTGGTCGATTGGCGTATCCGACAGGCTGACGATCGGCGTGTGGATCGGACGCCCCGACGGAACGCCCAATCCAGGGTTTTTCGGCGCCAACATCGCCGCTCCGCTGATGGTCGATCTCTTCAACGCCCTCGACAGCAACGCCCCGACCCACCGCGTCCCCCCTCCGACGGTTCGGCAAGAACGGATCTGCTGGCCCCTGGGGAGTCGCGCCGACCCAGCCGACGCTCCGCTATGTCACCAAGCCCGACTGGCCTGGATCCTCAACGATGCAACGCCGCCCACCTTCCCCGACCGCCTGCGGGACGGGCAAGCCCGTTACGAAATCCAGGTCGACGCAAAAACAGGCCGACGGGCCCGGGCGGACTGCCATTCCGGCGCCCTTAAAGCGATCGAAATCGCCCGCTGGCCGGCCGTTCTCGAACCGTGGCTCGGAGAAGAACTGCGTCAGCGGGCCTTTCCACCCGAGTGGGCTGCCGACTGCAGCCAATACGCCCGGCCCGATGGCGGACTGAAGATCGTCGGCGCCGCCGATGGCGACATCCTTCGGCGGCCGACAGGCGCCGATGCGCCTCGGCTACATCTGGAAGTGCTCGGCCAGGGCGGCGAAGTCGTGTGGCTGGTCAATGGCCGACCGAGTACCCGGCGCGCCGCCAGCGCCGGCTTCGATCAGCGCTTCGTCCAGCCCGGCCGCTATGACATCACCGTACTGGACGACTTCGGACATTACGATCGCGTCAGTCTCAGCGTGCGCTGAACAGCCGCAAAAATAGCGACATCAGCGGCCAATTACGGTCTTCAGTGCTGCAAGACACAGAGCGATGTTGGCCGGGCGGCTCGAATGGCCCATCAGACCGATGCGCCACACCTTGCCGGCCAGCGCCCCGAGACCGGCACCGATCTCCAGCCCGAACTCGTTCAGCAGACGCACCCGCGCCGCCGCCTCGTCGATGCCGGCCGGCACCCACACCGTGTTGAGCTGAGGCAGGCGGGCGTCTTCGCGCACCACGAAATTCAGCCCCATGGCCTCCAGACCGGCGCGCAGGCGCAGGTGATTGTCGCGATGGCGAGTCCAAGCATTCTCCAGGCCTTCTTCGGCCAGGATCACCAGGGACTCGTGCAGGCCGTAGAGCGGATTGACCGGCGCCGTATGGTGGTAGGTACGTTTGGCCCCGCTCCAGTAACCGAGCACCAGGCCCAGATCCTGAAACCAGCTCGGGCACGGCGTCTGGCGAGCCTTGATACGCGCCACAGCGGCTTCCGAAAAACTCACCGGCGACAGACCCGGCGTGCATGACAGGCATTTCTGGCTGCCCGAATACGCCGCGTCGATGCCCCACTCGTCCAGCAGCACCGGCACTCCGCCCAAGGAAGTGACGCAGTCCATGATCGTCAGGGCGCCGTGGCGACGGGCGATGGCCGCGAGCGTTGCCGCATCCGAAAGCGCGCCGGTCGAGGTTTCGGCATGCACGAAGGCAAACAGCTGCGCATCCGGATTGGCGGCAAACGCCGCCTCAACCTTGGCCGGATCGACCGGTTCGCCCCACGCATCTTCGACAATCACCGGCGTCCCGCCGATGCGCCGCACGTTCTCGGCCATGCGTTGTCCGAAAACGCCGTTCACGCAGACGATGACCTTGTCGCCCGGCGTCATGAGGTTGACGAAACAGGTCTCCATCCCCAACGAGCCCGGCCCGGAAACCGGGAAAGTGAGTTCGTTGCGGGTTTGAAAGGCATAACGAAGCAGTGCCTTCACTTCGTCCATCATGCCGACGAAGGCCGGATCCAGATGACCGACGGTCGGGCGAGCCAACGCGGCCAGCACACGCGGCGGTACGTCGGACGGCCCCGGCCCCATCAAGGTGCGCACCGGCGGCTGGAAAGAAGGAATCGCGGGTCTTTCGATGTTCATGAACATCTCCTCTTTTTTTGATTCTGGAATGCGCTGGGCCACCGCCCGTTATTGGGGCCGACCGTTAGCTGCGATCATGCGGATGATGCGAACCGTATCCACGTCCGATTCCCGGTACGCGGATTTGACGAATTCCGATACTTGAACCACTTCTCCGGCCGCCATGCCTTCCGGAAGCGTGGTTTCGTAGGTGAAGCGCAAGTAGAGACGCAAGGCATCCGGTTGCTCGAAACGGATGGTCAGCTTGCCTCCTGCGTGGTCCGCATTGGCTGCGGATTCGAAACAGACCCATTCGTGGAGCTGGAAAGTCACGCTATCCCGGATGCTGGCGGCGCCGAAGTGGAGCTCCCGTTCGATCCGCTCATCGGTGCGGGACAGGATGTCGCAGCGATCAAGACCGGGCAGGAAAATTGCCGGTTCTTCAACCCGATACATCAGTCCGGTCCAGACCTGCTCCCTGCTGAGAGGATCGATCAGCGGATTGAGAGGGTCGTTGATCTCGATGAGATGTTCAAAACGCAAGTGCTGCTCCTGAAGTCAGGCGCGGAGTGTATCGGTTCTTGAAAGCTTCCGTCAGGCAAATCCGCACCGGATCCGACGCATTTCATCAAATTTTCTCAAGCCCTGTTTTCAGGGCGTCCAGGCGGGACGGGCAGCAGGATGGTTTTGTTATGTTTTTCTTTATATATACAAGACTATGTTGACTATGCTCGGCCCGTTTCTGTGGATAACGATAAATAATCGTTTATTTTCAATACAATAGTCATTGTATAAAGCTTTGGGGAAAGCCCCTTGGAACGCAGGGACAAATTGGGGAGTGATTTTGTCGACGATCAGGATCGAGCGCTTGTGCACATTTTGTGCCGCACTTGTTCCCCTTCTTGTTCACAAACTCCACCGAAAACCCCGAGGACGGAAGTCAGAACATTCCGGGCACCGGGTACTTGCGGGCGAAGTAAGCGTAGGCCTTGAGCAAACTCTTCTCGCGGCCGGTATGACCGCGTTCGCCGGCGGCGGCGATTTGGTCGTGGAACATCGAGTGAAGCAGGTAGAGGCCGTTTTTGGTCTTGAGCAGTTCTCGAGCGAGTTCGGTGGCTTCGATGTCGGGAAGTCCGTGAGCGTCGCGGACGACCTGAACGGTTTCCCTGTCCAGATCGATGAAGTCCATCAAGTCGGTGATCGAAAGCATGGGGGTTTCCTCAAAGTTTTTGCTACGGCGTAGCACGCTAACGGACAGATTCCGGTTGTCGGTGTGGGTTTGTTAACGTTTTTTATTTATATAAATACTACTAATGTTAACGCTTGGCGGTTTTCTGTGGAAAACCCGGTAAACACCACTTTTTTCATGTTCTTAAGCAGTTCATAAGCCTGTCGGCAAGCCGGTGTCCGACGTGTGCGGCGATTGTTGAGGAAATTTCGTCTCGTCTTGCCGACCGGGTTTGTGCACAATCCGTCCGCATCTTCTCCCGGATTTGTCCCCAGTCTTGTCGTCTCCCGCAACCGTCGCCCCTTGTTGGGATGTTTTTTGTGCCGTTGTGGATAACTTCGGCGATATCGGTGTGTGCTGGCGCTTGGCGCGGCAGCTGGCGGGCGAACATGGCCTTGCCGTGCGTCTATGGGTCGATGATCTTTCCAGCGCACACCGCCTCATCCCGTCGCTGGATGTCGATCAGCCAGTGCAGCGCATCGAAGGTGTGGACATCGTTCGTTGGGCCGAGCCGCTGCCAGTCTGCGAGCCCGGCGACGTGGTGATTTCCGCATTCGCCTGTGCGCCTCCGGAGTCGTTCGTCGAAGCAATGGCGAGGCGAGAGCGGAAGCCGGTATGGATCAATCTCGAATACCTGAGTGCCGAAGATTGGGTGCTTGGCTGCCATCGGTTGCCTTCGCAGCACCCGCGCCTGCAGCTGACCCAGCACTTCTTCTTTCCCGGGTTCGATGACAGGACCGGCGGTCTGCTCCGCGAAGCCGGTTACGCCGTCCGGCGGGCGGCGTTTTCGGCAAACGGCTTTCGTGCGAGCCTCGGTCTGCCGATTGCGGTGCCGGGCGAGTTGCTGGTCTCTTTGTTTTCATATGAAAACGCCGGCCTCGCAGAGTTGCTCGAATGTTGGCGGCAGGCCCTTTTTCCGGTGACCTGTCTTGTTCCGGAAGGTCGGGTTTTGCCACAGATTGCGGCGGTTCTCGGCCTTCACGAACTGCGCCGGGGAGATGTCGTCGAACGCGGCTCTCTGACCGTTCGGGTCCTGCCTTTTGTCGAACAGGCCCGCTACGACGAGCTGTTGTGGGCTTGCGATCTCAATTTCGTGCGTGGCGAGGATTCCTTCGTGCGCGCCCAGTGGGCGGAACGGCCTTTTGTGTGGCACATCTATCCCCAGCAGGACGAAGCCCATCTGGCCAAGCTCGATGCCTTTCTCATGCGCTATGGGGCCGGGCTCGACGCAACGGCCGCGAGGGCGCTAAGCGATTTCTGGCATGCCTGGAACCGGGGCGCCGATGTTGCAGCAGCCTGGCCGGCTTTCCAGGCGACACTTCCGGTTCTTGACGGCTACGCGGCGGATTGGTCGAACCGGTTGCAGGCGAGCGGCGACCTCGCCGCAAATCTGGTGCAATTCTGCAAATCTCAGTTATAATAATAAGTTACGTATTCTCCGTGGCACGTGCCGCGTAATCTTCAAGCAGGAAAAAGCATGAAAACCGCAATGGAACTCCGCTCCGGCAACGTGATCATGGTGGGCACCGATGCCCTCGTGGTGCAAAAGGCCGAGTACAACAAGTCCGGCCGCAATGCCGCCGTCGTCAAGATGAAGCTCAAGAACCTGCTTACCGGCGCACCGTCGGAGTCGGTTTACAAGGCTGACGACAAGTTCGAAATTGTGGTCCTCGACCGCAAGGAAGTGACCTACTCCTACTTCGCCGATCCGATGTATGTGTTCATGGACGCCGACTACGAGCAATACGAAGTCGAAGCCGAGAACATGACCGATGCGCTCAAGTATCTGGTCGACGGCATGCCGTGCGAAGTCGTGTTCTACAACGGCAAGGCCATCTCCGTTGATCTGCCGACCACCGTCGTGCGTGAAGTCGAATACACTGAACCCGCTGTCAAGGGCGACACGTCCGGCAAGGTCATGAAGCCCGCTCGGATCGCCCCCAGCGGTTTTGAATTGCCCGTTCCCGCTTTTGTGGAAATCGGCGACAAAATCGAAATCGACACCCGTTCAGACGAGTATCGCAACCGGGTCAAATGATCCCGGATCGCCGGTTTTCCGGAGAAAATGGCCCGGCAGGGCCTTTTTCTTTTTGGATCCGGTCATCTCGTGGCAAGGGTGTTGCGTTAGGATGGTGCGCGCATGTATGAATCGGCTTTATTTGCCGTTCAAATCGTTTCGATCAATGTTTTTGGAGATAGCCCGATGAATACCCGTTCCCTCGCCCTTGCTGCCCTGATCGCCCTCAGTCTTGCTGCCTGTTCCAAGAAGGAAGAAGCGCCCGCCCCGGTTGCGGCTCCGGTTGTCGATGCAGCCAAGGATGCTGCCCAGAAGACCGAAGAGGCCGCCAAGCAAGCTGCCGATGCCACCAAAGATGCAGCGAAAGACGCTGCAACTGCGACCAAGGAAGCGGCGAAGGACGCTGCCGATGCAACCAAGGATGCTGCCAAGGATGCCGTGGCTGCCGCCAAGGATGCAGCCGCCGCAACCAAGGAAGCCGGCAAGGAAGCCGTTGCCGCTACTGCCGATGCCGCCAAGGAAGCCGCCGACAAAGCCAAGGCCGCCGTCGGTAAGTAATTTCTGTATTGCTGCTGTCGTTGAAACCGGGCCGAGTGCCCGGTTTTTTCTTACCCTCAATTTTCGCCATGGCCATCAAGTCCACGATCTTCCGTGCCACGCTCTCCATTTCAGACCTGGATCGGGGATATTACGCGGAGCACAATCTGACTCTCGCACGTCACCCTTCGGAAACCGACGAGCGGATGATGGTGCGGATTCTTGCCTTTGCGCTCGATGCCGACGAACGTCTGTTGTTCGGCCGCGGAATTTCAAGCGACGACGAACCGGCTTTGTGGCTGAAGGACGACACCGGCCGTATTCTCAAATGGATCGAGGTTGGTCTGCCCGACGAACGCCTCCTGCGTCGTGCCGCGGGTCGTGCGGACGAAGTCATCGTACTGGCCTATGGCGGTCGGACGGTGGACATCTGGTGGCAAAAGGATCTCGCCACCCTATCAAAATTGAACAACCTCAAGGTGTTGTCCATCGCTCAAGAGGATTCCCGCGCTTTGGCGGCATTGGCCGAACGGAACATGCTTCTCACATGCACGATCCAGGATGGCCAGATCTGGTTTTCAGCTGGCGAGACCACCCTTGCCATTGTTCTCCGCCCGGTTTTTCCAGGCTGACGGTTTCCCGTATATGCCTGGGACGCTATGACAAAGGTGCTCAGGTTTTCGGCACCCTTTGATTCTCGCTTGTGATATCCGTCACAGGAGTGAGGATTTCCACTTTGGGATTCTCTGCTTCACTTTGCATATTCTGACAAATTATTTGTCAGAATATGTATCATCGTTTGGTACGCCATCGGTATGTACCATCCGGGTCAGCGGGCAAATCCTGTCGGCTCGCTAAAGCGGAAGCAGAGATTTTCCCTATGTCGTCAGCCGTCCTGTTCGTTACCAGGGATGCAGCAATTATCCCGCCTGGTCTCGTTAAGATTTCCAAAGTCACCGATTCGATCGACGATGCGCTGAGCCTGTGTGCGTCGGCGAACTTTGGTGCCGTCTTTTGTGACGCCGCGCCGCTTGCCAATGGCGGCAGCGGGTTTCGTCTCGGTCGGCAGATGCGGCGTAACGGAATTTCGACGCCGCTGTTTCTGATGACCAGTTCAGTCCTTTCCGGCATGGATGGTGTTGCGGCGGCATCTGGGGCGACCGCGTCGATCAGCCGCACGACGACCGCCATCCTGGAAGCCTTGCGTTCGGTGGTGTCGGTCGGAGCGGCTCCCGAGTCTGTGGCGATGATCCACCGACCGCTTCCCGAAATCGACGTTGTCATCGAACGGGCGCGGGTCGTGCTGAAGAAATACGCCGGTCCGGTAGCCAGCATGATGATTGACGATGTGCTGGATGAACTCTACGCCACCTACCCGGACGGAATCTCCGTCGGTGTCTTTGCCGAAGCTGTGGCGCTCCATGTGAGCAGCGGCAAGGCCCGCGCCGATTTTCTCAGTGAATTGATGGTCTGATTTTCCCCTATTCATGAATTCCTTCAAAAAACTCCCTTTATCCTATCAATTCACTTTGCTATTGCTGGCGCTGGCGGTTATTGCGGCGATCGGCGGCTATTTGATCGGTGCGTCGGTTTACGTCAGCGAAACTCGCAATCAGGCTCGAACCGTGGCCGACATGGTGGATAACTTCGGCCAATGGGCAACCCGTTACCGCGGAGTCTGGGTGAAGGACGATCCTCGCGATCCGAAATTCGATGTAGGCAGCTTTTTGGAGCGTGAGGTGGCGACGGCGCCTGTCGCATTGGGGGCGACTCGACTACGGCACCCAATGCGGCGGCCTTTCACCGCAAGAATCCGGCCCTCGTGCAGCGCGAACTGTCGGACATCACCATGGCTTCTCCGGCAAAAGCCAAGTTCCGCATGACGTCCGATCACTTCATGAATCCGAACAATGCGCCGAGCGAGTTCGACAAGGTGGCGATGCGGGTGATCCGGGATGCCGGCGTAACCGAGTACAGCGAAGTTCGAGGCGGCCAGTTGCTGTATGCGCGTCGCCTGATAGCCGACAAGGGGTGTCTGAAATGTCATGGTGCGCCGGCCGCCGCACCGGCTGCGGTAACCGCGCTTTACCCGGGGCCGCAGGGATACGGCTATGAGGAAGGGAAGCTGGCGGGTGTGATCAGCGTGGCGATTCCGCTTGAGTTCAGCGTGCTCGGTTTTATCCAGCGTTTCGACGGTCAAGTCTGGGCGGCGCTGGCGGCGATGGGGTTGGGCGTGATCGGTCTGCTCGTGTTCATTCATCAGCAGGTGATCGTTCCGGTGCGTCGGGTACGGGCCTTTGCGCTGGCTGCGTCCAATTCCGAGCCGGGCGCCAAGGTTGAAAAGGTCGATTTCATCGAGGGCGAACACACCTCAGCCAACGAAATCCACGAACTCAACACCGCGGTAAAGGCGATGCATATGTCCATCGATTACCTCTATCGCAAGATGATGAAGCGCTGATTCTCATCATGGACGCCATCGATCCCATTGCCGTTGCACGCACATTGCTGATCTATCTTCATGTGCTGGCAATTGCCGTCGCGGCTGCCGCCGTGGCTTTTGGCGATTTCGCAATTTTTGCGCGGCCGCGCATCGATATGGCGATGCTTCAACGGGCCTCAACGTTTGCCAGCGTGGCCCTTGGCGTGCTGTGGGTAACAGGGCTGACAGTGATTCTGATGGACATCGGCTTCGATGTGGATCTGCTGGCCGGCAAGCCCAAACTGATGGCCAAGCTGACTGTCGTGGTCGTACTTACGATCAATAGCATCGGTCTGCACTGGCTGGCCTTCCCGCGGTTTGTCGCACCGCAAGTCGATCCGCTGAGGGCTGCGACGATGCCGGTGGTTTTTGGTGCAATCAGTGCCGCCTCGTGGGTCTATGCGGCATTTGTCGGCGTGGCCAAGCCGCTCGCCGGATTCCTCGGCTACAGCGGCTTCATGGGCCTGTTTGCGGCCGTTTTGCTGAGCGCAATCGGGTTGGCGGTATCCACGGTTCGGCCGCATCTCGCCCGCCGCATGATCCAGGTGCCGATTGATTCCGGGGTCGCCGCGGCCTGTTGAGCGCAGGACGCGGTTCGCGGACTATTTCTTGTCTCCGCGTAGTTCCGCCACTTGGAGTTGAAGGCCGGGAATGCTGACAGTTTCCGGAGGCCAGGCCGGGCCGGCGATGAGTTCGATGCGGCTGAACAGCCCGCGTCGCAGCGGTCGGGACAAGGCCGGGCCATCCTTGCGGGAGAACATGCTGCCCCACAGCCCGCGCAGGGCCAGCGGTACGACCGGTACGGGGTTGGCATCGAGGATGCGGGTGATGCCGGGGCGGAAGGGGCACAGCTCGCCGTCGGCGGTGATCTTGCCTTCCGGGAAAAGCCCGACCAACTCGCCGGCCGCCAAGGCCTTTGAAACTTCGACAAATGCGGCTTCCATCATTGCCGGATCTTCCTTGGCCGGTGCGATGGGAATCGCACGACTGTGACGGAAGACAAAGGACAGCACCGGCCAGCGGAAGATCCGGTGATCCATCACGAAGCGGATCGGCCGACGGCAGGCGGCGGCAATCACCAGGGCATCGACAAAGCTCACGTGGTTGCAGACGATCACTGCCGGACCGTTTTCGGGGATATGTTCCAGCCCTTCCGTGCGCAGGCGATACACCGTGTGGATCAGCAGCCACACGATGAAGCGCAGCAGGAATTCCGGAACAAGCCGGTAGATGTAGAGCGCGACGACCGCGTTCATCGTGGCGGCCACGCCGAACAACATCGGAATCGTCAATCCGGCGCCGAGCAGGCCACCGGCGGCGAGCGCGCCGCTTACCATGAACAGTGCATTGAGAATGTTGTTGGCGGCGATGATCCGCGCCCGCTGGCCGGCAGCGGAACGGCTCTGCATCATGGCGTAGAGCGGAACGATGAAAAAGCCGCCGAAAACGCCCAGCATCGACAGCGCCAGCAGTACCCGAAAGATGCCCGGCTGGGCGAGGACTTGCGCGATGCTCAGCGGGGCGTCTGCCGGCAACACGCTTGGCGAGGCGAAGGCAATATCCATCCCGAACAGGGTCAGGCCGATCGAGCCGAGGGGCACGAGGCCGATTTCCACATGTCCGCCGGAGAGCTTTTCACATAGCAGCGAACCGAGTCCGATGCCGATCGTAAAGGTGGCCAGCAGCAGGGTGACCGTGCCTTCCCCGCCGCCCAGCACATCTTTTGCGTAGGCCGGAAACTGGGCCAGAAAGAGCGCGCCGTAGAGCCAGAACCATGAGATACCCATGATTGCCAGAAAAACCGGCCGGTTCTCGCGGGCGAAGCCGATGTTGCGCCAGGTCTCGGTGAGCGGATTCGGATTGACCGTGAGGCCCGGTTCGGGCGCCGGCGCCGGGGGTACGCCGCGGCTGGTCAGATAGCCGGTGACGGCGACCGCGATGCCGCCGCCGGCAATCCACAACTCGCCGTTTTCCGCTCCGGCGAGCAGTCCGCCAACAAGGGTGCCGAGCAGGATCGCGACGAAGGTTCCAGCCTCGACCATGGCGTTGCCGCCGATCAGTTCGTTTTCGTGCAGATGCTGGGGCAGCAGCGCGTATTTCACCGGGCCGAACAGCGTGGAGTGGCAGCCGAGCAGGAACAACGCCGCGAACAACACCGTCAGGCTGTGCAGCAAGAAGCCCGCTAGCGCGATGGCCATGATGGCGATTTCCAGAACCTTGACGAGGCGGGTCAGGCGGGCTTTGTCGTACTTGTCGGCAAGCTGGCCGGCGCTGGCCGAAAACAGGAAAAAGGGCAGGATGAAGATGCCTGCCGCCAAGTTGGCGAGAAGTTCCGGGGCGATGGTCGTCCAACTTGCCGCCTTGAACGTGAGCAGTACAACCAGCGCGTTCTTGAACAGATTGTCGTTGAAGGCGCCTAGGAACTGGGTCAGGAAAAAGGGGCGGAAACGCCGTTCGCGGAGAAGGTGAAACTGGGAACTCATGCGTTTTTCCGGTCGAAGAAGGAGCGCGTCTCGAAGACGCCGGAAGCGAAGCGGCAATTGCCCGAACCCAACGGGTGTGTGAGAACGGAATCGCACCGTAGCGGATTGTGCTTGCGGATGGTTTTATGCACTGGAATGGCCTCTGCGTCGAGGATTTCCGTGCGGAGCGACCGCGGGTGTGGATGGAGTCGGCTCACCGATCTGAGGGCGTCGTGGGTGTCGCGATAGAACGGGCGCGGTGGGGGTTCGGCGAGGTTCAGTGGCCTTGGGAGGCGCAGGCAGCCACCGCCGACGAAGAGGGGGGCGCGCTGGCGGTCGATCGGGCGGCGGCGACGATTCATTCCGATCCGTCAGCAGCGGCGCTGAGCCGGAAGCCGAACGCCGCCAGTAGTCCGAGGAGAATTCCTCCGAGGTGGGCTGGCCAGGCGATGACGATGCCTTCCGGCAGCAGGGTCGAAGGGCTGCCCGTGGTGGCGTCGAAGGCCAGTTTGCCCAGATACGCGACGGCCAGCAGTCGTCCGACGGTGCCGCCTTCGATGGCCGCGCCGACCACCAGCAGCGCGACCAATCCGGAGAGTCCGCGGTAGCGTTCCAGCGACGGCGCGGCAAAATAAAGAAAGACCGACAACAGGGGTGCAGCGATCGGCAGCAGCGCCAGCCAGCGGCGGATCGTGCGCCCGGCGACGATCGCCACGCCAGTCAGGGCGGCCAGATTGCCAACGAGATGAAGCGCCGACCAGTGACAGAACTGGCCGCTCCACAGCCGCCATAATTCGCCGTGGGCGAGGGCGGCGCGGTCGTATTCGACGCCGTCGCCCGGCAGCAGGTTGGACACGAGGACAAGCCCGGCCGTGATGGCCAGGAGCACGTTTTGTTCAGTGCGCACGGCGAAGTCGCCACACTGCGGCCAGCCCGATCAGCGCCAGTCCGGCGAGGCCGCTGTCGCCACCGCCACGACCTTCATAACCGCGCTTTTCGGTGACGTGGGCCACCTTTTCTTCTTTGATGCGGACCTTGAAGTTCTCGAGTTCCCGGTCGAGTTGGGGAATCAGTTGGTCTACCGCCTGATTGAAACCTTCGCTGCGGGCGGCGCGGGAGGCTTCGGAGAACTTCACGATCGGCGAGCTGCCCTTGATCTGGCTGGTGCCGGGAGCACGGAACAACAGTTGGCGGCTGGAGACGTCGAACACGGAAGCGTCGACGAGGGTATTCACGTCGTACTGGTCGCCATTCACAAGGTAGGCGCCAATGATGGTCCAGTAGAGCAGGGACAGCCGGTTGCTGTCGTTGAATTGGACCTGATCGTAGGAAAGCAGGGCCACCACGTCGACATTGAACATGCGTGCTGCCTGTTGGAGGTTGTCGAAGCCACCGTGGGGACGCAAGTAAGTGGTGGGGATGATTTCGATGGCGGAAATGTAGGGGCGGTTGGCGAAGGCGGCTTTGACCCGGCTGAGAAGCTGGTTGCGGTCGGCTTCGGTGAGATCGCCAAAGCGTTCGCCTGGAACGAAAGCGATGCCGACCCTGAGTGGAAGGCGCAGTTCCGGCGTGCCGGGTTTGAGCGTGGGCGCCTCACCCTTCGGATAGAGATATTCGACTACGGTGCCGCGCTGGGCCTTGCTGCCCTGCTCAAACCAGGATGCGCAGCCGGTAAGCGCCAGGCTCGCGCATAGCGTGGCGAGGATGGTTTTCATCTTCATGGCGGACTCCTTTGTCGGAACGGGCTCAGGCCTTTTCGGCCCAGGCCTTGAGGGTGACGTAGTCGATTTTGCCGGTGCCAAGCAGCGGCAGCGCATCGACCGCGATGATCCGGCGCGGCACGGCGATTTCCGGCCAGCCGCCGTCGCGGGCGGCAGCTTGCAGTTTTTCGCGGCTGAGGGATCGATCGGTGGTGAACAGCAGGATCGTCTCGCCGCGGGTCGGGTCTGGCTGGGTCGACGCAGCGTGGCTTGCGGACGATGCGGCAAGCGCGAGCTTTTCGACGGCTTCCAGCGAGACCATTTCGCCGGCCACCTTGGCGAAGCGTTTGACCCGCCCGACGATCTTCACGAAACCGTCGTCGTCCAGTTCGACCACGTCGCCGGTTTCGTACCAGCCTTCGCCGACCGAGGAGGTGGGTGTTTGCAGTACGCCGGGTTTCTCGAAACGCAGGTAGCCGGACATCAGATTGGGGCCTTTGACATGAAGCATGCCGCCCGTCGGAATGCCGGGCACCGCGACCAACTGGTGCTGCAGGCCGGGCAGAAACTGGCCGACCGTGCCGCTTCGGAAGGCCATCGGCGTATTGACCGCGAGCACCGGCGCGGTTTCTGTGGCGCCATAGCCTTCGAAAATGCGAATGCCGAACTTTTCGAACCAGATGTCGCGCACCGTCGTGGCCAGCTTTTCGGCGCCCGCGATGACGTAGCGCAGGCGATAGAAATCGTAGGGATGAGCGAATTTGGCGTAATTGCCGAGAAAAGTGCTGGTGCCGAGCAATACCGTGCAGTTGCGGTCGTAGGCAAGCTCGGGAATCACGCGGTAGTGCAGCGGCGAAGGGTAGAGGAAGACTTTGGCACCCGTGAGCACCGGCAGCAGGCCTCCGGCCGTGAGGCCAAAGGAATGGAACAACGGCAGTGCGTTGAGGATCTTGTCGTTGATGGAAAAATCAACCACGGCGCGGATTTGCGCGATGTTGGCGAGCAGAGCGCGGTGCGACAGTACGACGCCCTTCGGCTTTCCCTCGGAGCCGGAGGTGAATAGAACGACCGCGGCGTCTTCCGGAGAGCCGGCCGGCAGCGCGGTGCGCGGGAAGGGCAGCGCCCACAGCATCAGCCATAGTTTGTCGGCGAAGGTGAGCGCTTCGCGCAGTTCTTCCAGATAGAGCAGACGCACGCCCTGCAGTGCGGCCAGTTTGTCGCCGAGCTTGGCCTGCTCGACGAAGGCACGGGAGGTGAGGATGGTGCGGATTTGAGCCGCGGTGCACGCGGCCTGCATGCCATCCACGCCGGCGGTGTAATTGAGCATCGCGGCGATGCGGCGGTGAGCCGACAGCCCGAAGATAAGGCCCAGTGTGGGGGCGAGGTTAGGCAGCAGCAACCCAATCCGCTCGCCTGGAGCGCTGTGCCGGGCGGTCAGCCGCCCAAGCGTCAAGGCCATTTTGATCAGATCGCGGTAGCTGTATTCGATCTGCTTGAGGTCTTCCACCAACGCGTGACGGTGGCCCTGGATGTCGGCTGCGTCGAGAAGCGCTTCAAAAAGAGTCTGAGTTGGACGCGTCGCGAAAATCATGTCCTGCATGAGCCGACGCATCGCCTCGCCGGCCTTACGGCGACGCTGGCGGGCAGTAGGCGCCACCGGCATCGGGATGCGCGTGGTGGGGCGCAGAAAAAGGCTGATTTGCGGAAACAAGCGCTTCGGCACATGAGCGGCGAGGCGCGAAAAGTAACTGCGTGCCGCGCCGTCTATACGCACCGGCAGGATGGTTGCGCCGGTCTTGGCCGCGACGAAGGCCGGGCCGTCATAGGTTTTCATCAGGCTACCGGTGGTCGTGATGCGCCCTTCCGGGAAGATCACCACCGGTCTTCCATCTTCTATAAGACGGATGACCTTCTTCATTGCCATGGGACTGGTCGGATCGACCGCGAGGTAATCCGTCAGCGTGAGTACCAGACGGAACAGAGGATTGCGCACTACCCCGGTGTGCACCACGAACACCGGATCGAGGGGCAGGAAGAGTCCGAGCAGAAGGCCATCGAGAAAGGATTCGTGGTTGGCCACGATGAGAAGCCGCTTGCATCCGTCAGGCAGATCGCCATTCACGCGGACGCGGAACAGCAACTCGGCAATGTGGCGCATGAGGCCTTTGATCAGGTTTCGCATGAGGTGGGCAGAGTGCGTCAGGGCTGTTCAGAGAAAGGTGTCGAGGTAGCTTGTCACCTTGCCGAAGATGTCTTGGAGAAAAACCTTGTTTACACGGAAATAAATCTCCTTGCCCTCCCGTTCGGCGAGCAGCGCGCCCGCTTCGCGCAGGACTTTGAGGTGGTGGGAAACCGTCGAGCGTGCGAGGGTCGATACCTCGGCGATCTGCCCTACATTGAGTCGCTCGCCCGGCTCGAAGCTCAGCAGGATGCGCTGTCGGTGCTCGTCGCCGAGCGCCGCAAAAACCGCGGAAATATCGCGCCATGGTTCCGGAATAGCCCGGGAGTAATTCTTATTCATATCGATGATGATCGATATGTTTATCGGGGCTGTCAATAGCAATGATCATGATTTGACCGGTCCGGTGCTGCCGGCTCCTTTTGCTACGCCGCGGAAGCAATTGACTTGCCTGCGGTAAACCCCTAATATCCGCACGTTTTTGTACGGCGGACGGCGCAACACCCGAAGTGCCACGCAGAGAGCCATGTTTAAAGCGGTATTCCTGCAGGTAGGCGCTACAATTCTGGCGGCATTGATCGCTGGGCTAATTACAGGGGCGCGCGGTGCGTTGTCGGCGGCGTTGGGAGGCGCAGCCTGTGTTCTTCCCAATTTGTTGTTCGCCTTACGCCTGAGCGCTGTTTCCAAGCGTCCGGCTGCGTCGTACCCGCTTGCGTTTTTTGTTGGCGAGTTCCTCAAGATCGCGTCAACCGTAGGATTGTTGGCGACCGTTCAGTTCGTGTATCCAGACGTCCATTGGTTGGCGTTGTTTATCGGGCTGGTCGTGGCGCTAAAGGCGAATTTATTTGCATTTTTGGTGAAGAGCTGACCATGAGTACAGGCCACGAAGCGCACGCCCCGACCGCGGGGGAATACATTGTCCACCACCTGACCCACTTCAATTCGACCGGTCACGCCCAAAGCGCGATCATCGACTGGAGCGTCTGGAATCTGGATACTCTCTTTTTCTCTATTGGTCTCGGCATCGTTACGCTGCTGATTCTGATCAAGGCAGCAAATAAGGCCACCTCCGGCGTTCCCGGGCGTTTTCAGGCTGCGATAGAAATTCTCGTCGAAATGGTTGCGGACCAAGCCAAAGGTATTGTCCATAGCGCCGAATCCCGGAAGTTTGTCGCCCCTGTCGCCCTGACAGTGTTCTTCTGGATTTTCCTGATGAACTCCATGGACTTCC
Source organism: uncultured Zoogloea sp. (assembly GCA_937871125.1). Classification (GTDB taxonomy): domain Bacteria; phylum Pseudomonadota; class Gammaproteobacteria; order Burkholderiales; family Rhodocyclaceae; genus Zoogloea. The sequence goes on from CALMXT010000222.1 coordinate 24,342, forward strand.
TGCCGGTTGATCTGCTTCCCAAAATCTGGGCATTGATTTCCGGTAACGAGCACGCCTATCTACGGGTTGTTCCGACCGCCGACCTCAATGGCACGCTTGGCATGTCGATTGGCGTCTTGTTGATCTGCATTTACTACAACATCAAAATCAAGGGTGTCGGAGGCTGGATTCATGAGCTTTTCACGGCTCCCTTCGGTTCCCATCCCCTTCTGTATCCGATCAACTTCCTGATGCAGATGATCGAATTCCTCGCAAAAACCGTGTCCCACGGCATGCGACTGTTCGGGAACATGTACGCTGGCGAACTGGTGTTCATGCTGATCGCGCTGATGGGCGGCACCGCCACTGTCTTTGGCTTCCTCGGGCACATTGTTGCCGGCTCCATCTGGGCTGTCTTCCACATTCTGATTGTTGCGCTGCAAGCATTCATCTTCATGATGCTGACCCTGGTGTATATCGGTCAGGCGCACGAAAGCCACT
>CALMXT010000223.1 GCA_937871125.1 uncultured Zoogloea sp.
TTGGGGCGACATACCGGGATCGAACCGGTGACACCTGGAATCACAATCCAGTGCTCTACCAACTGAGCTAATGCCGCCACTGCGGGTCATCGATTTTAATCGCCAACCCAATAACCTGATTTTTAGAGCCTGCCCGACAGGAATCGAACCTGTAACCCCCGGCTTAGAAGGCCGGTGCTCTATCCAGTTGAGCTACGGGCAGATCGCCGCGGGCACCGGGGGTCAAGCTTTGGTCGGGGTGGAGAGATTCGAACTCCCGACATCTTGCTCCCAAAGCAAGCGCGCTACCGGACTGCGCTACACCCCGAGAGCCGCGAACTATACAGATCACTTCGCCACTCGTCAAACGTTGCTGCAAAAAATGCGCAATTCGCCATCGCGCGCCATCCAAAGGGCCGGCTCCGCCCCATCCGGACCGCTGCGACGCGTGATTTCGCGCGCCCAGCACGCTACCTTGCCGCCGCTCATCACGACACGGCGGCAATGCCGGCCGGGCGAGGCACTTCCCGATGACTTTCAGCGCGCGCGCCACGCAATTGAATACGCCCATTCCCATCCAGGGCCGGATCATTCGATGAGCATAGCTGCAGCAAAAGGCCGATCGGAAAAAGATCTGCGGGACGAAAAGCAGGATGCCGAGCGCAGAATTTTGCGCGGTCCGTGTCAAGCCGCATGGTCCGATTGCCTCGAAGATACAAAAAATGCCGCCCCCCCGCCGATAATAGGGTCCGATGGTTTCCCGTTCCGCGACTTCGCTGCTTCGCAAGGCAGCCCTTTCCCTCTTGCTGGCCACCGGCGGCATTCACACGCCCTCAGCCTTTGCAGCTCAGACGGAAGCGACGGAAGGCAATTCGGGCTCAATGCTCCCGTACCTGCTTTGGTCCGGCGGAGGACTCGCAGCCGGGTTGCTGCTTGGCGCCCAGCTCCGGCGCCGCCGGCCGGAGACGCACGCGCCACCGCCGGCGTCCTCCCCTATCGTCAGTACGACACCGACCGCGGCCTGGCGGGACTTCGTCGAGTTATCGGCCGACTGGCCGTGGGAAACCGATGCCGAACTGCGCTTTGTCGCCATCCCGGACGCTCCGACGCCCCCCAGCATCGCCCCCCCGGAGGTTCCGGGCCGCACCTGGGAAGAAGTCATCATCCCCGAGTTGCCCACCGATTTCGCGATTGCCCACCGGGACACGCTCCGCCGCCACGGCCCCATCGCCGTCACCCTGACGCGCCGCAGCCCCACTGGCGAAGTGCGCTATCTGGAGATGCGCGGTCGCCCGGTGTTCGACGCGGCAGGACGCTTCCGGGGCTACCGGGGCATCGGTCGCGAAGTCACCGAGCGGGCTCGTCTCAGCGCCGACCTGGAGCGAAACGAGGAACGCATCCACGCGCTCATCGCCTACTCCACCGATGGCTACTGGGAGCAGGACGCCAATTTGCGTTACACCGCCATCACCGCCAGTTCGGGGCATCTGGCCGACCTCGCCGCCGAGGACGCGATCGGCAACCGGCGCTGGGAACTACCCGGCGAATCCCCCGACGAAGCGCCGTGGGCCGAACACATCGCCCAATTGAAGCAGATCGAGCCTTTTTCCAATCTGGTGTTCTGCCGCCAGGACCGCAACGGTCGGGTAATCTGGCTGAGCGAATCCGGCATTCCGGTGTTCGACCGGCGCGGCGTCTTTGCCGGCTACTGCGGCACGACCCGCAACATCACCGAAAAAATCGTGGCCCGCGACCGCCTGCAGCGGGACGAAGCGCTGTTTCGGGCGCTTTTCGAGCACGCGCCGGCCAACATCGGACGCATCTCGGCCGACGAACGCTGGCTGCAGGTCAACCAAGCCCTCGCCGGATTTCTCGGCCGGACGCCCGCGGACCTTGCCGGCACTACGGTGGACGCCGTCATGGCGGCCGACGATGCCGCCGCCGGCAAAGCCTTGCGGGCGCGCTGCCTGAACGGCGAGATCGACCATTTCACCCGCGAAGTGCGCTATCACGGCGCCGGCGACAGCATGCTGCTGTGCCGCGAATCGATGCGCCTGATTCCGGGCGACGACGACACGCCGCCCTCTTTCGCGACGGTGATCGAAGACATCTCGGCCATCCGCGACACGCTCAACGATCGGCGCAGCGGCGAGGAGCGCTACCGCCAGCTTTTCGAACTCTCGCCGGAAGCCACGCTGGTATGCATCGACGGCCGGATTCACCTCTCCAACGCCGCCAGCCGACGGCTTTTCAGCGCCGACGATCAGCACCCGCTGGACGGCATCGAACTGCTCTCGCTGGTCCACAGCGACGACCGGGCCATGGAAGCCGCGCGGCTCGAACAGTTCGAAGCCAACCCGCAGCAGGCCACCCTCGCGCCCCTGCCGCTGCGCTACCGGCGCCTCGACGGCGAATCGATCAACGCCGAAGCCACCGCGGTGCGGATGCGCTTCGACGGCCGTTCCGCGGTGCTCTATGTATTGCGCGACGTGGCCCGCTGGCTGTCGGCCGAGCAAGTACTGCGCGAGAGCCGGGCCATGTATCGGGATGTCGTCGAGTCGGTCAATGAAATCCTCTTCCAGACCGACAGCGACGGCCGCGTGACCTTCCTCAACCGCGCCTGGCGCCACACCACCGGCTTCGACGGGCGCCTGTCGATCGGCCAGAGCCTGCTCGATTTCGTCGCCGACGAGGACCGCAGCCGGGTCGAACAACACCTGCGCGGCATCCGCGAGGGCTACGACGAGATCGCCCAGTTCGAATTCCGCCTGCGCACCCACTCCGACGGGCCGCGCTGGGTCGAAGCAACGATCCGCCCGCTGCGCGACACCTACGACCACGTGGTCGGCAGCTCCGGCACCCTCGACGACATCACCACCCGCAAGGAAGCCGAACAGTCCCAACGCGACCTCAACCGCGAACTGGAAGCCCGCGTGCGGGTGCGCACCGCCGAACTCGAAGCCTCCAACCGGGAACTCGAAGCGTTTTCGTATTCGGTCTCCCACGACCTGCGCGCCCCGCTCCGCGCCATCGACGGCTTTGCCCAGATCGTCGCCGAAGACTACGCGCCGCGCCTCGACGAGACCGGCCGCGAATACCTCCAGCGCATCCGCGTGGCCACCCAGAAGATGGCGCGCCTCATCGACGACCTCATCGACCTTGCCCGACTGACCCGCCAGGCCATGAAACGCGAGCAGGTCAACCTGAGCCAGATCGTCGACCAGATCCTGACCGAACTGCGCCAGGAAGACCCCGAGCGCCGGGTCGAAATCCACGTCGAACCCAATCTGATCGCCGCCGCCGACCGCGCCCTGATCCGCGTCGCCCTCGAAAACCTGTTGCGCAACGCCTGGAAGTTCACCAGCCGCCGCGAAGTCGCGCAGATCCGCTTCCACGCCGAAATGCGCGACCGGCAGATCGTCTACTGCGTGACCGACAACGGCGCAGGTTTCGACATGAATTTCTCGTCCAAACTCTTCCTGCCCTTCCATCGCCTGCACGGCATCAGCGAATTTGCCGGCACCGGCATCGGCCTCGCCACCGTCCAGCGTGTCATCCAGCGTCACGAAGGCCGGGTATGGGCCCAATCCGTGCCCGATCAGGGCGCCAGTTTCTTCTTCACGCTGAGCCACTGATCCATTCGACCATCATTTTCCGGACCCCGGCCCCTTGCAACACCGCAAAAACGTTGCTGCTGCGCAACACTATGAAAGCAAAAGGCCTGATATAAGTCACACCTCTTGTTGTGCAACGCAATACATTGGCACTCAGTCGTGTGTCTGGCAGCAGACTTGCAGGTTAAAATCGCGGGAATCCGGCCGTTAAGGATTTCGAATCGAAAGCAGCATCACGCCTAGCTCCGACGGACCGTCCAAGCAGCACTTACCGAGCATTCACCATGAACGAACAACATTACCTCACCCCTCTCTTCGAGCCCCGCTCGGTTGCCATCATCGGCGCATCCGAAAGGGAAAACTCCATGGGTAGCGTCATCGTCCGCAACATGCTGGAGGCCGGCTTCAAAGGTAAGCTGTTCGCCGTCAATCCCAAGTACGACCAAGTCCTCGGCGTGCCCTGTTACAAGAGCGTGGAGGACATTCCCCAGCGCCTCGACATGGCCATCATCACCACCAAGGCCGACCGCGTGCCGGCCATCGTCGATGCCTGCGGCCGCGCCGGCACCAAGGCAGTGGTCATCATTCCGTCCGGCTTTGCCGATGCCGGCCCGCGTGGGCGCATGCTCGAGAAGAACACCGTCGAAAACGCCCGCCGCCACCGCATCCGCGTGCTCGGCCCCAACTGTCTGGGCGTGCTGCGCCCCGAACTCGGCCTCAATGCCAGCTTCGCCCACGGCGGCGCCACCAAGGGCTCGATCGGCCTGATCTCCCAGTCCGGCGCCCTCTGTTCGGCAATCCTCGACTGGGCACGGCCGAACAACGTCGGCTTCTCGACTGTCGCCTCCCTTGGCACGTCGGTGGACATCGACTTCGGCGAAGTCCTCGAATACATGGTGTCGGATTCCCGCACCGAAAGCATCTTCCTGTACGTCGAAGGCATCAAGGACGCGCGCCGCTTCGTCAGCGCGCTGCGCGCCGCCGCCCGCGTCAAGCCAGTGCTGCTGATCAAGGTCGGCCGCCACCCGGTCGGCTCGATGGCGGCCCATCTGCATTCCGGTGCGCAGGTCGGTGAGGATGCGGTGTTCGACGCCGCCCTGCGCCGCGCCGGGGTGATCCGCCTGTACAACCTCGGCCAGCTGTTCGCCGCCGCCAATGCGCTGTTCTCCCACTTCCGTCCGCGTGGCAACCGTCTGGCAATCATCACCAACGGCGGCGGGCCGGGCGTCATGGCCGCCGACCGTGCTGCCGACCTGCGCATCCCGCTGGCCCAGCTCTCCGACGCCACCGTCGCCAAGCTGAACGAAGTCCTGCCGCCGAGCTGGTCGCACTGCAACCCGGTCGACATCATCGGCGATGCCGACGTGGACCGTTATCGCAAGTCCCTCGAAATCGTACTGGCCGACGACAACGTCGAAGGCGTGCTCACCATGCTGTGTCCGCAGGCCATGAGCTCGTCCACCGAGGTTGCCCAACAGATCATCGAGATCGAGCGCACCGCCGACAAGCCGATCTTCGCCTGCTGGATGGGCGAAGACCAGGTTCGCGAAGGCCGCCATCTGTTCCAGGCCGCCGGCATCCCGACCTTCCGCACCCCCGAACCGGCGGTCGAACTGTTCGGCCACATTTCCGCCTACTACCGCAACCAGAAGCTGCTGGTCCAGACGCCCTC
>CALMXT010000224.1 GCA_937871125.1 uncultured Zoogloea sp.
CGGCGTCGAGCAGGCCTTGGTCGAGCATCAGTTGGACGCGGGAGTGGTCGCGGGTTTGATAGAGCAGGCGACCCTTGCGGATCAGGTATAGCCGCGAATCGCCAGCGTGGGCCCAGTGGGCCACGCCGTCCTGGATCAGGCAGGCGACGATGGTCGTGCGGGGAATGTCGGCCAGATGCTTGTCGAAGGCGTAGTCGAGGATTGCGTGGTGGGCATTGCTGAGCACCCGAGACAGGAACAGCACCGGGTCGGTGACCTTGGGGCGGGCTTCCTGCTGGAAGGATTGGGCGATGAACTGCACGGAGATCTGTGCTGCGATTTCGCCGTAAAGATGGCCGCCCATGCCGTCGGCGAGGACCATCAGCAAGGCATCCCGGGTGTAGGAATAGGCCACCCGGTCTTGGTTGGTGCGCCGTTTGCCGATCCGGCTTTCCTGGAAAATGGTGAATCTCATGAACGGCCTATCATTGTTTTTAGTCGGGAGCCGAGCCCCTCGAACCAGGTTTTCTGCTGCGGCGGAGCCTCGCGATGGCGTTGCGCGAGCACTTTTTGCAGCGCGAAGCAGCTTTGAGGGCGTTTCAGTGGATCAAGTTGCAGGCACCAGTCGATGGTGGCCAAAAAATGGGGCGAGTACTGGCCAGCCCAGGCCTTGGTGGCCGGGACGACGGTGTCGTGTTTGATGCGTTCGTCGGAGCGCTGCGGCGACGAGCCTGCCAGACAGGCGTACATGCTGGCGCCTACGCTGTAGATGTCGCTCCACGGACCGAGCGCCTCGCGGCCGGCGAATTGCTCGGGAGAGGCGAATCCCGGGGTGTACATCGGCTTGAGGATGGGCGTGTCGGACATCAGCGTCTGCCGGGCGGCGCCGAAGTCGAGCAGTACCGGCGTGCCGTCGGCGCGCAGGTAGATGTTGGAGGGTTTGATGTCCAGGTGCAGAAGCTTGTGGGCGTGCACTTCGCGCAGGCCGTTGAGCATGCGGGTGAACACGCCGCGAATGAAGCGCTCGCGAACGCTGCCTTTGTTTTTCTGGATGTAGTCGTGGAGGGTTCGTCCCCGCTCGAACTGCATCACCATGTAAACGGTGCCGTTGGCGCGGAAGAAGTTGAGCACGCGCACGACGTTGGGATGGACCAGCTTGGCGAGCGCCCGGCCTTCCTCGAAAAAACACTTCATCCCGTAGCGGAAGGCGCCCTGATGGGCCTCGGTCACGTGGGGTGTGACTTCGCCGTCACCGCGCAGGGCCAGCGAGTTTGGCAGGTATTCCTTGATGGCGACCGGCGTGCCGTCCTGGTCGTAGGCGAGGTAGACGATCGAGAAGCCGCCAAGCGACAGCTGTCTTTCGACCCGGTAGTGGTCGAGCTGAAAACCGGACGGGAGGGCGCAGTTCTGTTGAGTGGCCATCAAGCGGGGCGCTACACTTCGTCTTTTGGTGGCGATCGGGCTTGCTAGTTTAGCTGTGGATCGCCGCGCTATCTCGGGAAAAACAGAATGATTCACAGCATGACGGGTTACGCCGTTCAGGTTCGCGACCTCGGCCGCGTCGCCTTGCACCTCGAATTGCGGAGCGTTAACTCCCGCTATCTCGATCTCGCCTTCCGCATCAACGACGATCTGCGCCAGGCTGAACCCGTCCTGCGCGAGGCCATCACTGCCAGACTGCGTCGCGGCAAGGTCGAGTGTCGTTTCAACCTGCAGGCGAAGGATAGCGCACCTCGCGATCTGGCGATTAACGACATGCTGCTTGGGCAGCTTAAATCCGCCCAGCTGGCCGTGCTCGCTGAACTGCCGCAGGCCGCGCCGCTCAGTGTTAGCGAGGTGTTGCGCTGGCCCGGGATGCTCACCGACGACAGCCCCGCCTTCGAGGCGTTGCAGCCGGAAATCGCCGGACTTGTCGGCCAGGTGCTCGATGAGCTGATCGCATCGCGCCGTCGCGAGGGCGACAAGCTCGCGGAGATGATTCGCGGTCGGATCGAGCGCATGCGCGACCTCGTGGCCACCGTCCAGCCGCGGGTACCGGCTTTGGTCGCCGAATATCAGGAAAAGCTCGCCACCCGCCTGCGCGACGCCGCGGCGACGCTCGACGACGACCGCATCCGGCTGGAGGTCGGGCTGTTCGCCCAGCGCGTCGATGTGGCCGAGGAACTGTCGCGCCTTTCCACCCATCTCGACGAGGTGGAGCGGATCCTCAAGGTCGGCGGTGCGGCAGGTAAGCGTCTCGACTTCCTGATGCAAGAGCTCAACCGGGAGGCCAACACCCTCGGCTCCAAGGCGATGGCTGCCGACATGACCGCCATCGCCGTCGAACTCAAGCTCGCCATCGAGCAGATGCGCGAACAAGTGCAAAACATCGAATAGGGAGTCGCCATGCCCGGTACGCTGTTTATCGTCACCGCGCCCTCCGGCGCCGGCAAGACGACCCTGGTCAGTGGCCTGTTGGATCGGGACCCGCTGGTCAGCTTGTCGGTTTCCTACACGACCCGTGCTGCACGCGCGGGCGAAGAAAGCGGTCGGCACTACCATTTTGTCGATGTGGCCACCTTTCGCGCTCTGCGCGACAAGGGGGAATTTCTCGAGTGGGCCGAGGTCCACAGCAATTATTACGGTACGTCGAAAGTGTGGCTCGAGGAGCAGATGCGCTCGGGCAAGGACATCCTCCTCGAGATCGATTGGCAGGGCGCCCAGCAGGTGCGCAAGGTGTTTCCCAAGGCGGTTGGCGTGTTTATCCTGCCGCCGTCGCTCGACGAGTTGGAGCGGCGCCTGCGCGGTCGGGGCACCGACAGCGAGGAGGTGATCGCCCGCCGGGTGCTCGGTGCGCGTGGCGAGATGCGTCATGTGGCCGAGTTCGACTACGTTATAATCAACGAAGACTTGCCCGCAGCCCTGGAAGATCTGGTGGCCGTGGTGCGAGCGTCGCGGCTGCGTTACGCCAACCAGGAGGCGCGCAAGCCGGAGTTTTTCCATTATCTGGAACAGGATTGATCCATGGCCCGTATTACCGTCGACGACTGTCTGAAACGCATTCCCAACCGCTTCCAACTTACGCTGGCCGCGACTTATCGCGCCCGTCAGCTGACGTCTGGCGCCACCCCGCAGGTCGATCTCGACCGTCACGACAAGGACAAGCCGACCGTGATCGCGCTGCGCGAAATCGCTGCCGGCAAGGTTGGCACCGAGGTTCTCAATCGCGGTCAGGCCTGAGCGTCCGCAGTCCGAGAGTAATGCAATGGAATCCGCCGCCTCAGTTCCCGTCAGTGGTGGCGGCGCTTTTCAGCCTCCCGCGTCCAGCGTCCTGCCGCTTGATTTCGGCAGACTGCGTGCGCAGGTGGCGACCTACCTGCGCGCCGAGGACGTAGGTCGGATCGAAACCGCCTATCACTTTTCCGCCGACGCCCACCGCGGGCAGATGCGGCAAAGCGGTGAGCCCTATATCTCCCACCCGGTTGCCGTTGCCGAGATACTCGCCGGCTGGCATCTGGATTCCCAAGCCCTGTGTGCGGCTCTCCTTCACGATGTGATGGAGGATACCCATATCACCAAGGCCGAGATCGCCGAGCGTTTCGGGCGCACCACGGCAGAGCTGGTCGATGGGGTGTCCAAGCTCGACAAGATCGAGTTCCAGTCCCAAGAAGAAGCGCAGGCCGAGAATTTCCGCAAAATGTTGCTGGCCATGGCCAGCGATCTGCGCGTGATCCTCATCAAGCTGGCCGACCGTCTGCACAATATGCGGACCCTCGATCACATGCGCCCCGACAAGCGGCGGCGCATTGCCCGCGAGACCCAGGAAATCCACGCGCCCATTGCCAACCGGTTGGGTCTTAACAGCCTTTACCGCGAGTTGCAGGAACTGGCTTTCAAGCACCGCTACCCGATGCGATTCCGGGTGCTGTCGCGGGCCATTCTCGCGGCGCGGGGAAACCGTCGCGAAGTGGTGGGCAAGATCCTCGCCGCCATCAACGAGCGCCTGCCCCAGTGGGGCATCGACGCCGAGGTGCGCGGTCGTGAGAAACATCTTTACAGCATCTACCGCAAGATGTCCGAGAAGCGCCTGTCGTTCTCGCAGGTGCTCGATATCTACGGTTTCCGCGTCGTCGTTCCCGACATTCAGACCTGTTATCGCGCGCTGGGTGCGCTGCACGGCCTATACAAGCCGGTGCCGGGCAAGTTCAAGGATTATGTTGCGATTCCCAAGGGCAACGGCTACCAATCGCTGCACACCACGCTGATCGGTCCGTTCGGCACGCCGGTCGAGGTGCAGATCCGCACCCCGGAGATGAATCACGTCGCCGAAACCGGCGTGGCCTCCCACTGGCTCTACAAGGAAGACGAGAAAACCCTCACCGATCTGCAGCACAAGACGCACAGCTGGCTGCAATCCCTGCTCGAACTTCAATCCACCTCCGGCGATTCCAGCGAATTTCTCGAACACGTCAAGATCGATCTTTTCCCCGGCGAGGTGTACGCCTTTACCCCGAAGGGCAAAATTTTCGCCTTGCCGCGGGGTGCCACCGTGGTGGACTTCGCCTACGCCGTGCATACCGATGTGGGCAATCGCTGTGTGGCCGGGCGCATCAACGGCGAACTGATGCCGCTGCGCACCGAGCTTCACAATGGCGACCAGATCGAGATCATCACTGCCGCCCACGCCAGCCCCAACCCCGCCTGGCTCAGCTACGTGCGCACCGGCAAGGCGCGGGCGCAGATCCGCCATTTCCTAAAAAATGCCCAGCAGGAAGAGGCGTCCACGCTTGGCGAACGCCTGCTCAACCAGGCGCTGCGGCCCCACGGCCTCACGTTGGGCCAGGTCAGCATTTTCGCGTGGGATCGTTTCCTCAAGGAGTTCACGCTGGCCAACCGCCGGGAACTGATGACCGATATCGGTCTGGGGCGGCGTTTGCCGGCCATCGTCGCGCGGCGACTGGCGGAGATCCAGGACGTGGAGTCCGGGCGTGCCGATGTGGTCAAGCCCAAGCCTGCCGGAGCCATTCTGATCCGTGGCACCGAAGGTGTGGCGGTCCAGCTGGCGCGCTGCTGTCGGCCGATTCCCGGCGATCCGATCGTCGGCATCATTCGCAAGGGGCAGGGCCTCGAAGTTCACCTCCACGACTGCCCGCAGGCGCGCAAGCTGCGTAGCGAGCGCGACCGCTGGATCGATGTGGAATGGGAGCCTTCAACCGATCGGCTGTTCGATGTCACGCTGCGTCTGCTCACCCAGAACGTGCGCGGCGTGCTGGGCAAGGTGGCTAACGCCATCGCCGGTGAAGACTGCAATATCCAGAATGTCAGCACCGATGGTGAGCAGGGCACGTATTCCACGCTTTACATCACAGTTCAGGTCACTCACCGTTTGCATCTTGCCCGGGTTATCCGCGGCATCCGCAATATCCCCGAGGTGGTGCGTATCGCCCGCGGTAG
>CALMXT010000225.1 GCA_937871125.1 uncultured Zoogloea sp.
CGGCCGTCGCCGCATCGTACTCTCCCACCACCGGGCAAGCCGCAAACAACTCATGCACCCGGATACACGCACCGATCCGATCGGCGACCCGCTTCGACGACATCTTGCTGCATGTCACGCTGCCGGCCGAAACGTTCATCACGTGGCATACGAAGTGGGCGCAATGGTTCAGATCGGCGTCGTCGACGCCGTGGGGACAGATCTCCGAGATATTCTTCCCCAGATAGCTGTCGAGCATGGGACGGGAGAGGTTGGCGGCTGGACTGCAGGCAGGTGTGGGCATCGTCGCATGCTCCGGGCTGTCAGCACAAAGGCATACAACCCGTATCGTCACGGCTTCGCCGCAAGTCAAAGAGGATCGGGCCGTCCCCGATCCGCTCTCCGCCTTGAAACACTCCGGCGCTTCCATGCCCCGGCATGCGCCGGAAGTAGGATAATGACATCCCCCGCAACATCCAATCCGGGTTTTCCGGTCATTCCTGCTTTACCACTTCGATTCTCGCTACAGGAGCTTTTCCCATCATGAAAAAAATCCACTCAGGCAAATTTCTGGCCGGATGCGTCCTGCTGGGCAGTGTCGGCCTGATCGCGGGCTGCGCAACGGAGCAGTCCCGCACGCTGGAAGTTGCCAAGGTCGCGAGCGCAGGCATCCCCTATAACGGCGCGCGCAGCCTGATTTCCGTCGGCAAGTTCGACAACCGCTCCAACTACATGCGCGGCATCTTCACCGACGGCGTCGACCGGCTCGGCAGTCAGGCCAAGACCATCCTCATCACGCACCTGCAGCAGACCGGCCGTTTCAACGTGCTCGACCGGGACAATCTCGGCGAGATCAAGCAAGAAGCCGGCTTTGCGAAAAGCACCCAGAACATCAAGGGCGCAAGCTACGTGATCACCGGCGACGTCACCGAATTCGGCCGCAAGGAAATCGGCGACAAGCAGCTTTTCGGCATCCTCGGGCGCGGGAAATCCCAAATCGCCTACGCGAAAGTCAGCCTGAACGTCGTCAACGTGGCGACCTCGGAAGTCGTCTTCTCGGCCCAGGGTGCCGGTGAATACAGCCTCGACAGCCGGGAAGTCATCGGTTTTGGCGGCACCTCCAGCTACGACTCGACCCTGAACGGCAAGGTGCTCGATCTGGCCATGCGCGAAGCGGTCAACAACCTGGTCAATGGCATCCAATCCGGCGCGTGGCAGCCCGGCCAGTAATCCTCAAACAAAATATCCACCATGAAACGTCCTGGCTGCACACACCAGGCGGCCCGCCTTGCGATCGCAGGCGCGCTGCTCCTGACGGGCTGCGTCACCAAGCCTCAACCGCTCTACTACTGGGGCGACTATCAAGCACAGCTTTACGGGCACTTCACCAAGGAGATCGGGCCGGAAGAGCAGATCGCCAAGCTCGAAGCCGGGCTTGAAGAGGCCCGCGGCGACGGCAAGCCCGTCCCTCCCGGCTACCTTGCCCACCTGGGCATCCTGCACGCCCAGATCGAGCATACGGATCAGATGCTGAAGTACTTCGACGCCGAAAAGACGCAGTACCCCGAAAGCGCGGCATACATCGACTTCCTGCTGCGCAAGCTCAAACAACCACAACAAGGGGCGCGGTGATGCGACTGAATCCATTCAAGGCCCGCCTTGTGAAAGCCGGCCTCGCCGCAATGGTCGCGGCAGCCCTGAGCACCGGCTGTGCCACGACGAAAGCGCCTTACGACTACACCCAATTCAAACAAAGCCGCCCAAGCTCGATCCTGGTACTGCCGCCGCTGAACGGCTCGCCGGACATCAACGCGACCTACAGCATGTTGTCGCAGGTCACGCTGCCCCTGGCCGAGTCGGGCTACTACGTCTTTCCGGTGAGCCTGGTGGATGAAACCTTCCACCAGAACGGCCTGAACAATCCGGCCGAAATGCACGAGGTCAAACTGCAGAAACTGCGCGAGATCTTCGGCGCCGACGCCGCGCTCTACATCACCGTCACGCAATACGGCACCAGTTATACGGTGATTTCGAGCGAAAGCCGGGTGAGCGCCGAGGCGCGCCTGATCGACCTGCGTTCGGAACAGGTTCTGTGGAGCGGAACGGCCACCGCCTCCAGCGCCGAAGGCCGCAATTCGAGCGGCGGCCTGGTTGGGATGCTGGTTCAGGCCGTCGTCAGCCAGATCATCGAAAGCTCGACCAACCATTCGCACCGGATCGCCGGCATCGCCAGCAATCGGCTGCTCTCCGCCGGAATCCCGAACGGAATGCTGTACGGCCCCCGCTCGCCCAAATATCAGACCGACGGCAACGCCCGTCCCTGAACCCTCGCAGCATCGGGAACCGCGCCCGGCCCCGGCCGGGCGCGGCGTTCGAAGCGCTTACGGGTACAAGCCCCGCACCTTGTGCGCCATCAGCACCCGCTCGCAACCCAGCACGAAGGCCGCCGTGCGCAGCACCACGCCTTTGGTCTGCGCCGCTTCCCATACCGCAGCAAAGGCTTCGCGCATGATCCGGTCCAGCCGGGCGTTGATTTCCTCTTCGGTCCAGAAGAAGGCGCTGATGTCCTGAACCCATTCGAAGTAGCTCACCGTCACGCCGCCGGCATTGGCGAGGACGTCCGGAATCACGGTGACGCCGTTTTCCTTCAGGATCAGATCCGCTTCCGGGGTGGTGGGGCCGTTGGCGCCTTCGGTGAGAATGCGGGCCTTGATGCCGCCGGCGTTGCTGACGGTGATCTGATTTTCGAGTGCCGCGGCGATCAGAATGTCGGCGTCGGTGCGCCAGAAGGCATCGCGGTCGATGGTTTCGGCCCCCGGAGCGCCGATCAAGGTGCCGTTCTGCTGACGGAAGGCCTTGACCGCACGCACGTCGAGGCCCGCCGGGTTGGCGATCGATCCGCTCTCGTCCTGCACCGCAACCACCTTGGCGCCGGCGTTGGCGAAAAGCCGGGCCGACGCTTCGCCCACGTTGCCGAACCCCTGAACGGCCACTCTGGCGCCCTCGATTTCGATCCCAAGCCGCCGGGCCGCTTCGACGGTGGCGACAAAGACCCCGCGCCCGGTGGCGTCCTTGCGGCCGAGGCTGCCGCCGAGACTGATCGGCTTGCCGGTGACGACGCCCATCGCCGTCTTGCCTTCGTTCATCGAGAAGGTGTCCATGATCCACGCCATGACCTGCTCGTTGGTGTTGATGTCCGGCGCCGGGATGTCCTTGTCCTGACCGATGAGGAAGTTGATCTCGCTGGCGTAGCGGCGGGTCAGGCGTTCCAGTTCGGGCATCGAGAGCAATTTCGGGTCGACCCTCACCCCGCCCTTGGCGCCGCCGAAAGGCACGTTGACCACCGCATTCTTCACCGTCATCCACGCCGACAGGGCCATGACTTCGGAGAGGGTGACGTCCGGATGGTAGCGAATGCCGCCCTTGCCCGGCCCGCGGGCGAGGTTGTGCTGCACCCGGTAGCCTTCGAAGTGGGCCATCTCGCCGTTGTCGAGGCGGATCGGCACGTCTACGATCAGCGCCCGCTTGGGCCGGGTGAGGATCGGGGCCAACGGACGCAGCTCGGCGGCAAGGTGGGGTTCGACCCGGTCGATCTGGATCAGATAGGTTTCCCACGGGCCGAGATGCTCGGCCGACAGGTAGGACGGAATGTGGGAGACGTTGTTCATTGTTTCCTCTTTTCGTGGGCGGCAAACGGGCTGGCGCCGTACCGCCGTGTTTATCGTTCTGGCCGTCTTTGGCCGCCCCCGACTGCCTTGCCAACATCGGCACGGCATGAAACTGCCGCCGGATGGCGCGCGGCGTCTGTCATTTCACGATCACTGAAAAGCATTTTCGACACGCCCTGCAAAGGTTCGCCGGTTTTGTTGGTTGGTCGGGCCGGACGCCATCGGTAAGGTGCGGCGCACAACGGTCCGCCCAGGCGGACGGCCATTCGCACTTCCCCTCCGGACAGGATTCTTCCCATGCAAGTTCGCCAACGCATTATCGTCATCAGCCTCGCCATACTGAACTGGCCACTCGCCGCATCCGCCACCAACGGTTACTTTTCTCACGGATACGGCGTGCGCAGCCAGGCGGTGGCCGGCGTGGGCATCGCGCTGCCGCAGGATGGACTCGCGGCGGCGGCCAACCCGGCCGGCACGGCCTTCGTCGGCAATCGGCTGGACGCGGGCGCCTCCTTGTTCCGCCCGGATCGCGGCGCGTCGATCCAGGGCAACGCCTACGGCGCCGACGGCGACTATTCCGCCAACGGCACGCGCAACTTCTTCATCCCCGAACTCGGCTACGCCCGCCAGCTGTCGCCCGAACTGGCCGTGGGCCTCGCCATTTACGGCAACGGCGGGATGAACACCGACTACCGGCGCAACCCTTTCGCGGCTTTCGGCGCCAGCGGCAAGGCCGGCATCGACCTCTCCCAACTCTTCCTGACGCCATCCGTAGCCTACCGCCCGGCGCCGCAACACGCCATCGGCGCGGCGCTGACCTTTGCCTACCAGCGCTTTGCCGCCCGCGGTCTGTCGCCTTTCGACAACCCCGCGGTGTCGTCGGCCCCGGGTTCGGTGACCGACCGCGGCCACGACAGCTCGACCGGTGTCGGCGTCAAGCTCGGCTGGATCGGCGAGGTGCTGCCGACGGTGAAACTCGGTGCGAGCTGGTCGTCACGCATCGAAATGGGCGAACTGAACCGCTACAAGGGTCTGTTCGAAGGCGGCGGCGGCTTCGACATTCCGGCCAGCTACGGCCTCGGCGTGGCCTGGCAGGCAAGGCCCGACCTCACCCTCGCGGCCGACTGGCAGCGCATCGAGTACGGCAGCGTGAAGTCGGTGGGCAATCCGCTGTCGGTGCTGTTCGACGGCGGCCAGCTTGGGGCCGACAACGGCGCCGGCTTCGGCTGGCAGAACATCTCGGTGGTCAAACTCGGCGCGGTTTACAAGTACGATGCGCGCCTCACGCTGCGCGGCGGCGCAAGCCGTGCCCAGCAGCCGGTGCCGTCCAGCCAGACTTTCATCAACATCCTCGCGCCGGGCGTGGTGCGCAACCACTTCAGCGCCGGCGCCAGCTATCGCACCGACGGCGGCGGCGAATGGAGCGTGGCCTATACCCGCGCGCCGAAAGTCACGGTGTCGGGCGAGGGCTCGATCCCGGCCAGCTTCGGCGGCGGCGAAGCCCGCGGCCACCTGCGCGAGGACATCCTGACAGTGGGTTACACATGGACACTTTGATTCGACGGAGACCGGCATGAGCATCGCATGGTCTGCATTCACGCCGGGCAGCGCGCTCGCCGGCGGGGCCCTGATCGGTCTGGCGGCGAGCGTGCTGTGGCTGGTACATGGCCGCGTCGCCGGCATCAGCGGCATTCTCGCCGGCATCGTCCGCCGGCCGGGCGACCGCGCCTAGCGGGTGGCCTTCGTGGCGGGGCTGCTGGCCGCGCCGGCGGCGGTCGGATTCGCGGTGCCGGGCTTCGGCGCCTTCGCACCGGCGGCCCTGGACGCGACGGATACGCTACGACTCTTGCTTGCCGGCCTCCTGGTCGGCGTCGGGACACGGCTCGCCAACGGCTGTACCAGCGGCCACGGCGTATGCGGTCTCGCGCGCCTGTCGCCGCGCTCGCTGGCAGCGGTGGCGGTATTCATGACCGCCGCCTTCGGCGTGGTCTTCGCGATCCGCCACCTGCTGCCGGGGGTGGCCGCATGAGCGGGGCGACCCATCGCGGCAGCACCCTGCCGACCCTCGCCGGGGCGCTGCTCGCCGGGCTGATCTTCGGTATCGGGCTGATCCTTGCCGGCATGAGCAACCCGGCCAAGGTGCTGGCTTTTCTCGACCTCGCCGGCGATTGGGATCCGTCCCTCGCGCTGGTGATGGTGAGCGGCATCGCGGTCACCCGCGTCGGGCTGCTCATCGGCCGACACACCGGGCGCAGCGCATCGGGCGAACCCTTCCACGCCTCCAGCCATCGCCCGGCGGACCGGCGCCTGCTGGCCGGCAGCGCGCTGTTCGGTCTTGGCTGGGGTTTGGCCGGCTTCTGCCCCGGTCCGGCGGTGGTGGCGGTCGGTGCCGGCTACCTGCCGGCGCTGCCGCTCGCGGCCGGGATGTTGATCGGCCTGTGGGTGCGCCGGCCGGCCGGTGGGGCGCACTGACAGACGATCCGCTATGATCGGACAACCCGATCCGCGAACCCCGTCATGCGCGCTTCAGCCTGTCTTCTCGGCGCCACCCTCGCCTTCTCCGGCACCGCCCTTGCCAACGACGAAGCCCGTCTGCCCGGCGATGCCGCGGCCGTGCAGGCCGCCGCCGCGGACAAGCCCTTCAAGCTGAGCATCGGCGAATACCGCTACGGCGGCAATTTCGGCGGGCAGGACATGAACCTGCGCTACCGCCGGGGCGATTCCTCGGTGTGGCTGGGCGCCTACCGCGACCGGGATTTCGGCACCCAGGGCCGGGCCGGCATCGACACCAGCTGGCAGCCCTTCGAGGGCTCGACGCTGGCCCTGCAGCCGTCGCTGCAATGGGCGTCCGGCGGCTTCTGGGGCGGCAGTTTCAGCGTCGAACTGGGCGAGCCGTGGTTCGTTCAGGCGGGCATCGGACGCACCAACACCCGGCCCTACTTCAACCTCAACTTCGACCCCAACGACGCCCTGTCCCTGGCCGCCGGCTACCGGGACGAGTCCGGCCGCACTTTCTATCTGATGACGATCCGCGACGACCGCCTCGGCACCCACCAGCAACACACCCACGCAGTGGCCCGCTGGCCGCTGCGGGACGGCCAGCGCCTCACCGTGGACATCCTGCGCAAGACCGGCATCGGCGACACCGGCCCGGTGGACGGCTGGGGCGCCTCGCTGGGCTACGACTTCCCAGACTGGTTCCTGCACCTCGCCCGCGAGCCCTATCAGAACTTCAGCAGCGTCACCGCCACGCGCCTGACCGTCGGGCTGCGTTTCTAGGCGGTATCGAGCGCATCCACCGCCACCAGCCGGTAGCCCCGGTGAAGCAGTTCCTCGCGCAGATAGCGGGCTGTGCGCACCGCGTCCGGGCCGTCGCCGTGCACGCAGATGCTGCCGATGGTGGCGGGCAGGCGCTTGCCGGTGACGGAAATCAGCGCCTGTTGGTCGAGCATCGCGGTCACGTGGGCCAGTGAGGCTTCGGCCCCGTGGATCATGGCGTCCGGGCGACTGCGCGGCACCAGATTGCCGTCGTCCAGATAGGCCCGGTCGGCGAAGATTTCCTCCACCACCGGCAGGTCCTTCTCGTAACCGGCCTGGCACAGTTCGGACAAGGCCGGCGCGAGGAGAATCAGCGCCGGATCGAAGTCCTTGATCGCGGTCACCACCGTCCGGGCGATCTCCACATTGGCGCTGGCCATGTTGGAGAGCGCGCCGTGGGGCTTCACGTGGGACATGAGCAGCCCTTCGGCCCGCGCCATCCCCGACAGCGCCGCCAATTGGTAAAGGATGATGGCCTCCAGTTCCGGCGCGGGAATCGTCATCGGACGGCGGCCGAAGCCCTGCAGGTCCGGAAAGCCGATGTGGGCGCCGACGCTGACGCCGGCTTTTCTGGCCAGACGCAGGGTGCGCCGCATCACCAGCGGATCGCCGGCATGAAAACCGCAGGCGATGTTCGCACTGGTGACGGTGGCGAGCATCTCGGCATCGCTGCCCATCTCCCAGGCGCCGAAGCTTTCGCCGAGGTCGGCATTGAGATTAACGGTTCGGGTCATGGTGCATCTCGTGATTGAGGGACAGGGGAAATCGTTCAGGCCTCGTCGCCGCGCACCGCAGCGCCGGCCAGATTGGCAGACAGAAGTGACGCTTCGTCGATTCCGCCCAGGGGCTGCAGCGCGGCCAGCCAATCGGCCAGTTGTCGTGCCTGGGCGGCACGGGCGGCGGCGGCCTGGGCCGCGTCGACAAACGCGAAGCCCAGCCCGTCGCCGGTTTGCAGATGGGCCAGACGCGGCAGATCGGCGCGGATGACAACGGCGATTTTCGGATAGCCGCCCACCGTCTGACAATCGGCCAGCAGCACGATGGGACGCCCGTCGGCCGGCACCTGGATCGCGCCGGGCGCGACGCCGTCGGACACGATGTCGGCGCCGCCCTCGACATGCGCCAGCCGCGGCCCGTCCAGACGCAGGCCCATGCGGTCGCGCTCGCGGGTCACGACGAAAGTCCGGCTCAGAAAGGTTTCAAGCGCGGCGGCGCCGAAGCGGTCGAGTTGCGGGCCGGGCATTGCACGGATCGGGCCGTCGGCGTGGCGCAGGGGCGCGGCGGCACGCCGTTCCCGCGACGACAGGCCGTCGCCGCGGGCGCAGGGCAGGCGGTCGCCGACGGCCAACTGCCGCCCCAGCCCGGCACGCGCGTAGGTCGAGCGGCTGCCAAGCATCGGCGGGGTGCGGAGCCCGCCCGCCACGGCAACATAGCCGACGCCCCGCGGCACGCCGACCTGCAGTTCGTCGCCGGCCGCCAGCGTCGCCGTGGACCACGCCGCCACGCTGCGCGCCTCGCCGGACGCGGTGACGATCCGGGCCGTCATGTCGCCCGCCAGCGCCACCCGCAACGGCCCGCCTGCGGCCTTCAGGCGCGGTCCGGCCAGCAACACTTCAAGCCCGGCCGCGCCCGCCGGATTGCCGGCCAGGCCGTTGGCCGCCGCCAGAAAAACCGGGTCGAGGGCGCCGGACAGCGGCACGCCGATGCTGCGGTGCCCAACCCGACCGGCATCCTGAATGCTCACGCCGAGGCCGGGCGCAAGGATTTCCAGCGCCGTTGTCATGGGCTGCGGACGTGCCTCATCCGCCGAGCCCGTCCCGCGCGACCGGCTGCCAGCGCACCCGGTCGCCCGGCGCCAAGAGTGCCGGACGCGCCGGGTCGGTTGCATCGAAAAGCCGTGCGCCGGTGCGCCCGACAAGCCGCCAGCCGCCCGGGCTGTCCCACGGATACACCGCGCACATCCGCCCGGCGATGGCCACCGAGCCCGCCGCGACGCAGGTCCGCGGCGTAGCGAGACGCGGCATCTCGAGCGCCGCCGGCAAGCCGCCGAGATACGGAAAGCCGGGCAGAAAACCCAGCATGTAAACGGTGAATTCGGTGGCGGCGAGCAGGTCCACGACGGCCTCCCGCGTCAACCCGGCGTGGGCGGCCACGTCGGCGAGGTCCGGCGCGAAATCGTCGTCGAAGCACACCGGCAAGGTCCACACCCGACCGCTGGCGGTGGCGCGGCAGCCTTCGCCGGCCAGTGCCAGCAGCGCCGCCGGGAGCGCAGCGGAATCGACCCGATCGGGATCGAAATGCACGCTGACGGAACGGAAGGTCGGCACCCATTCAAGCACGCCGGGCAGGCGCCCGTCGGCGGCCAGCGTCTCCAGCGCCGCGGCAAAGCCGAGCACGCGGGCATGGGTTGCGGGGGCGATACCGTCGCCGAATTCGACGGTGAACGCGGCATCGCCCAGCGCCAGCAGGCGTGGATAGCCTGCGGCGGACTGGCTCAAGGCTTACTGACCCAAGGCGCCGAAAGCCTTTTTGGCCAGGCTGCCGGCGGCCCCGATGGGATCTTTGCGGATCGCCCGTTCTTCCTCGGCGATCATCAGATACAGGCCGTCGAGCGCCTTGCGGGTGACGTAGTTTTCGATCTTCAGATCGTCGCCCTTCGCCAGCCCGAACTGCCCGGCCTTGCCGGCGAGCTTGTTGTATTGCTCGGCCAGGGCCAGCTTGCCGGTTGTCTCGCGCACCTTGGGCAGGAAGCTCTCGGTCAATTGGGAAGCGGTCTTTTCCTTGAAATACTGGGTGCCGGCATCGTCGCCGCCGGAGAGGATCTTCTTGGCGTCGTCCACGCTCATCTTCTTCACCGCGTCCACGAGCAGCGCCTTGGCCTGGGGCACGGCCTCTTCGGCGGCCTTGTTCATGTTGGCGACGAGGGCGTCGAGATCCTTGCCGCGACCCATCGTGCGCAGCACGCCTTCCACCGGCGCGAGGCTGTCCGGCAGGCCGATCTTCACCTTCGGGTTGTTCATGAAACCACCATCGGTGCCCAGTTGTCCGACCGCCTTGGAGGCGCCCTGCACCAGCGCTTCCTTCAGGCCGCCGGACGCATCCTTGTCGGTCAGATCGGCCAGACCCAGGGCCCAGGCCTGGGAACAGATGACAAGCAGCACCAAAGCTCTCAGAATCGCACGCACGGCAAATCCTCCTTTTCTGTTCGGAACTCGGTTAACCAAAAGATGTTTTTCAAGGCTATCACGCGCATCGTCGCCCCTGTTCCCCTCGTTGCAGTCCTTCACGGACGCACGTCTGCCCCGCGCCCGACCTCCTCCGCCTTCCTTCCGGCCAAGCCGGCGTGACGCGCCGCAAGCTGATCGTGGCGCTGGTCGCCGCCGGCGCGCTGGCGGCCGTGCTGCTGTGGCCGAAGGGTCGCGAAGTGGATGTGGTGGCCGTGCGCCAGGCGCCGCTCACCCAGTCGGTCGTCGCCACCGGACGCATCGCCACGCCGGCGCGGATTTCCATCGGCAGCCCGCTGGCCGCCACGGTGCTCGAAGTCACCGTGCGCGAGGGCGACCCGGTCAAGCCCGGCCAGGTGCTGGTGCGGCTGCGTTCCGACGACGCCGACGCACTCATCGCCCAGGCCGCCGCGGCCCTCGCCGAAGCCGAAGCCCGTCTCGTCCAGATCGAAAAACTCGGCCGCCCGGTCGCCGCCCAGCAACTGGCCCAGGCCGAGGCCAATCTTCATGTCGCCCGCGCCGAGGCCGAGCGCGCCCGCCAGCTCGTCGCCCGCGGCTTCTATGCCCAGTCCAAAGTTGACGACGCGCTGCGCACCGCCGCCAACGCCGCCACCGCCGTCGACACCGCCCGTACCCAGCTTGCCGCCCAGCAGCCCGGTGGCACCGAGCGCGACGCCGCCCGCGCCCGTGTTGCCCAGGCCCGCGCCCAGCTCGCCAATGCCCGCGCCCGCGCCGCGCTGCTCACCCTCACCGCGCCGGCCGCCGGCACCGTGCTGACGCGCAAGGCCGAACCCGGCGACGTGGCCGCGGCAGGCAAGGTTCTGCTCGAACTCGCCGATGCCGGCGAAACCCGCGTCTACGCCACGGTGGACGAGAAGAACCTGCGTCTCCTCCAGCCCGGCCAGAAAGCCCGCGGCCTCGCCGACGCCTTTCCCCACCGGCCCTTCGACGCCGAGCTCTACTATCTCGCGCCGGCGGTGGACCCGCTGCGGGGCACCGTCGAGATCCGCTTCCGCGTGCCCCAGCCGCCGGCCTTCCTGCGCCCCGACATGACCATCTCGGTCGAAACCGTCACCGGCCACCAGGATTCGACCCTCGTACTGCCCGCCGAAGCCGTGCGCGACCTCGACGGCGCCCAGCCCTGGGTGCTGCTCGCCGACGGCGGCCTCGCCCGCCGCGCCGACGTGACGGTGGGCCTCGCCGGCATCGGTCAGGTGGAAATCCTCAAGGGCGTGGCGGCCGGCGACCAGGCCATCCTGCCCGCCTCCGGCGCCCTGGACGGCGACAGCGTGCGCATCCGCGCGCCCCGCAAGCCAAAAGTCGGCGGCGTCCAGGTGCCGCAGGGCTTCAGCAAGTGATCGGGCCGCACCCCGCGGGGCCGCGGCGATGAAGATCCGCCTGCCTTTCGCTCCCCTCGTGGCCCTGCGCTTTCTGCGCGAAGGGCGCATGCAGACCTTGCTGATTCTCGCCGGCACCACCGGCGGCGTGGCGGTGATCGTCTTCCTGACCCAGCTCATCACCCAGCTTCAGGCCCAGATCGTGGACCGGGTGCTCGGCAGCCAGGCCCACGTGGTGATCCGCCCGCTCGAAGAAGCCAACCGCCGCGCCATCGACGACCAGGGCTTCGCCACCGTGATCGAGCCCCGCGCCCAACGCCTGCGCTCCATCGACCAATGGGAGAACGTCGCCCGCCTTGCCGCCGAGATGCCCGGCGTCACCGCCGTCTCGCCGACGGTCACCGGCCCGGCCTTCGCGCTGCGCGGCCAGGCCAACAAATCCATCGCACTGATGGGCGTCGACGCCGACCGCTACCGGCGCATCGTGCGCATGGACGAATACATCGTCGCCGGGCGCTTCGCCGTGGACGGCCCACGGGCGGTGATCGGCAGCGAACTGGCCAAGGATCTGGGCATCGGCCTCGAAGACAAGCTGCGCGTGATGCTGCCCAACGGCCGCGACGAACTGCTGGTGGTCGGCGGCGTATTCGACATCGGCAACAAGGATCTCAACCGCCGCTGGGTGTTCGTGACCCTGCCCCTGGCCCAGAGCCTGCTCGATCTGCCCGGCGGCGTCTCCAACCTCGACCTCACCGTGGCCGACATCTTCGACGCCCAGGCCATCGCCGACCGCCTGCGCGGCGCCACCGGCCTCACCGTGGATAGCTGGATGCAGACCAACGCCCAGCTCCTCGCGGCCCTGCGCAACCAGACCGTGTCCAACAACCTGATCCGCAGCTTCGTGGTGATCATCGTCGCCCTCGGCATCGCCAGCGTGCTGGTGGTGAGCGTGGTACAGAAGCAAAAGGAAATCGGCATCCTGCGGGCGATGGGTGCCAGCCGGTCGATGATCCTGCAGGTCTTCCTGATCCAGGGCGCGCTGGTCGGCGCGGTGGGGTCGGTGGTCGGCAGCCTGCTCGCCTTCGGGCTCCTCGAAGTGTTCTCGCGCATCTACCGCAACGCCGACGGCACGCCGCTGTTCGCAGCCGAACTGGAACCGCGTTTCATCCTCATGGCGGCGCTGGTCGCCACCGGCGTCGGCCTCGCCTCGGCGCTCATCCCGGCCCGCCGCGCCGCGCGCATGGACCCGGTGCAGGCGATCCGCTCATGAACGCCCCGGTCATCCAGCTCGCCGGGCTCACCAAAACCTACAACCCCGGCACCCCGGTCGAAACCGAAGTGCTCCACGGCCTCGATCTCGCCCTGGCCGAAGGCGAATTCGCCGCACTGATCGGCCCCTCCGGCTCCGGCAAGAGCACCCTGCTCAACATCATCGGC
This sequence comes from uncultured Zoogloea sp., assembly GCA_937871125.1. Lineage (GTDB taxonomy): Bacteria > Pseudomonadota > Gammaproteobacteria > Burkholderiales > Rhodocyclaceae > Zoogloea. The sequence goes on from CALMXT010000225.1 coordinate 12,964, forward strand.
CTCCTCGAACGGCCCACCGGCGGGCGCCTTTCCATCGCCGGGCGCGACACCGCCACTTTGTCCGAGGCGGAAATCACCGCGCTGCGCGGGCGCAGCATCGGCTTCGTGTTCCAGTTTCACCACCTGCTGCCGGCCTTCAGCGCCCTCGAAAACGTGATGATGCCGGGGATCATCGCCCACGGTGCCGCCGACGACGCCCTCGAAGCCACCGCGCTCGAACTCCTCGACGCCGTCGGACTCAAGGCCCACGCCCACAAGAAGCCCGCCGAGCTCTCCGGCGGCCAGCAGCAGCGCGTCGCCATCGCCCGCGCGCTGGCCCTCAAACCGCGCCTGATCCTCGCCGACGAACCCACCGGCAACCTCGACACCCACACCGCCGACGACATCTTCGCGCTGCTCCGCGACTTCAACCGCGACAGCAACTGCGCCTGCCTCATCGTCACCCACGATCCCCGCCTCGCCGCCCGCTGCGACCGCATCGTGCGGCTGGTGGATGGACGCATCGCCGACGATCTGCCGACGGGATGAAGGCCGCCGACGTGACGCTCCATCCCCACCGCAGCCGGCCCACCGACTCGCACCGCTCATGACCATCACCCCATTCCAGGCGCTGGCCTGCCCCTTGGACGGCGCACCGCTG